>JBBDIE010000015.1:48643-49962 GCA_040880545.1 Bacteroidales bacterium
GCATCACCATCATGCCACTGGAATGTACCCATTTTGGTACCATTGATGTAAATGGTTTTTGTTTGTGCGTTGGCATCAACGGTCCATACAAAATGTGTCCATTTATTCATGGTCATATCGGAAAGATAGGTCCTGTTTAAAGGATCATTAGTATTGAGCAGTTGGTCAACACCATAGCTCCAACCTGCCTGAACACCAGCTTCAAAATTCACATTAATCTGTGAATTCAACTCTGTCCATGCAGTGGCTTCAGGAACTGCCTCAGCGTTATTTCCAACATTCACATGGTTAGAACCTAATTTGTAAAAGATCTCCTGGAATCCATCAGAAGTAGGATCATTTGAGCGACGTCCCATTTCAAGGAAATACCCTCTTTCAGCTCCCAGGCCAAACATAAACCTGGTCTGTGGATATCCGGTACCTGATCCACCGTCATAGTTTGTAAGCGCTGTTTTAAACCACACACTATAAGTGATTGAACCACTGATCAGATCATCTGCAGCACCAACTTCCACGATACTTCCTTCACCGTCGAAATATCCGGCGGATCCGGCAGTACCCCTTCTGTCTGCTTCAAAAGTCACGTCCAGAACTTCTGTTACCGTATGTGTTCCGGCCTCATCTTCAATTGTTTCATTATCGAAACTGATGAACAGTACCTGTTGATCTTTTTGAGGTACAAAAATACCGGATGTACGGAACGTCAGTGAGTTTCCTGCATAAGCAACCTCATTCATACCCATGATGTTTGATGAAAGATCAATTGTAAACTGACTGCCATCGGGCCAACCTTCTGTAGGTGTGATCATCACAGAGTCGCCACCTGTTGCCAGGGTATAATCGACTGCCGAATCATCTTCTGTAAGAGTAATTGCAATATTGGCCTTGGTAACAGTGGCCGGATCAAGGTCGTAAGAGAATACTGCTTTGATAACCGCATCTCCCGGCACATCAGTTGCAGCTGTAACACCTGCCAGATTTATGTCTCCGGCAGTCAAACTTTCAAGTGTAAAAGTATCTGGTGTTTTATCACAACCAGAGAATAAAGCAAATCCTGAGATCAGGACCATGCTTATCAGAACATTTAACTTTTTCATTTTTCTCATTTTTTAAAAATTAGTAGTTATTTATTTAAGTTAATCAATCCATTGTGGATTTTGTAGCATATTGCCTTCTGAAAGATCTATTTCGGTTTGCGGAATCGGCATGATTTCATGTTTGCCTTCCACAAAACCCTGTGGACCCAACACTTCTGCCATTCTTCCCTGTCTCTGGAGGTCAAAGAACCTTATGGTTTCGAAGGCAAGTTCGTGTCTCCG
>JBBDIE010000016.1:0-8106 GCA_040880545.1 Bacteroidales bacterium
ATGATGGACCATCGTCCACCGTCACTAAGGAGCAGTTAATCCTAAATCCTGGTCTGGTTATACCCGGAATTTGCGACTGCAATATTACAGAATTTCAAAATTGTAAACAACAGTTTTCCGGATTAAGTAAAAAAGCAAGCTTTTCCATTAGTGAGTATTTTAAATAATCAGCCGTAAAAGCCCTTTTTTGAACCACAGAGTTTTGGGGAGTTTAAAATTATTCCGGTAATTCTTTCACTCAAACGCTCGCTTCTAACTCCTTTAGCACGTTAAAATCACTTGAAAAAACTCCTTTTACCTGTGCTAAGCTTGCTTCTTCCGTAAATCGGTGGTTATAAAAAGGGATACTTTAGTGAAATCGAAATCTAACCAGCAACAATGGTCTTTGAAACCTCCTACCTCAAAACAATACTATCCCCTAATAAAAGCTCTCCTCCGCTCCCTGCTTCAGCAACTCCATCATCTTCATGTCCACCGATATCCCGTCCATCTCTGTGTATTCAACGCCTTCCCGGTTGCTGTCAGCGACACCGAACGACCCCCGGAAATTCCACATGGCCCATCCCAGGTCATATTCCTTCCATGTATTGAGCATGTATTCCATCCATTCAAGGGAAACATCAATTGGTGCTCGTTGGTATACGCCCCATTCCCCAACCATGATCCCGATGTTGTGTTCTTTCCTGAAACGGATCCATGGCTCCAGGTAATCCGCCCTGTATATGCTGTCCCAATTCGGATTCATATCATTCACCGTAACAAAAGTGTTGTCATCCTTTATTACAACCGGAATGGGAGCGCCACCCCAGATGTTGCCGGGGATAATATTGACAGGTTCATGATCTTTTCCGTCCAGCCAGACAGCCACTTTCCCATAGGTTATCTTGTCACCCCCGGCAACTTCGATGGTCAGGCTCCCGGATCCTGCAGGAACCATGACCTCAATGGTTTCCAGGTAAGCCGCATGATACATTTCCCTCTCCTGGTTATAGCTGCGATCAACTACCTGGTCGTTCTCCGGATCGAAGGTTTTGTCCAGAAGTACATGATTATCGGCTTTGACCAATACACGGCACTTATCAAATACCTCCAGGAGTTCGATCCCGACCGGCGTCTCCTTCTCAAAGTTGTGCTGCAGTAAAAAAGGCACATGCAAATGGTTGTGGGAGGGTGCATAGATGCTGTGTACCAGGTTTGTATTGCTGGGCCATTCAGGTACCGGGCCATAGGTGTTGTTCGTCCAGCCTGCACCATAATGGGTTAAATTCATGGGGTAATATCCCCGCAGCATTTGTACAACTTTGTAGGGCACTAATTCAGGGATCGGATCGCTGCCTACGTTCCATCCGTCCGACATGACCAGTCTCTCCGGATCTTCCTCGTAAATTGCTTCAACGGCCTTGATGGCAATATCCACATAGATCTCCCGGGTTGTTCGTACCGGCTCATTCAGAAGATTAAAGCTTAACTGGTTATTACTGATTCCTTTATACCTTGCCGCCATCTGCCTCCAGAGTGAATAGAAGGCCTCCTGCGCCGCGGTCCCTGTCCATAACGTAGAATCGGCCGAATAGTAATCCCGGAAGTTTATGCAGAAACCGGGTGCGTGATGGAGGTTAATACATACATGGATCCCATATTTATTCCCAAATTCAATGGCCTGATCTAGTACCTTCATCGCATCTTCGTTCAACGTTCCCCAGTCATCTTCCATCGTTAAGCAACGGTAGTCAAGCGGTAACCTCACAAAATTGAATCCGTTTTCGGCGATGAGCTTAAAATCGTTTTCAAGGTAAGGCTTACTTTCCCCCTCATTGATGAAATTTTCCAGCAGGTTAAAACCATACAGGTTGGAAAGGTCCGTATAATCTACTTCGGGCAGTGGCCTGACCAGTTCCTGCTGCTTGCATGAGACAAGGAGAATGACCAGGATCAGGAAAGGTAAAATTCGTTTTGAATTCATAGTATTAAGTTAGTTGGTTCGAATGGAATCCGCATTGCTGATAAACGCAGCGATGCTAATTTACACAATTTGATACGAAAAGGCGCCATATATCAATCGTCAGAGAACTCCCTGAGTAATTTCCTGTAGGAGGAGAATATCTTCGACCTGGAAATAAAGCCGATGTACAAACCCTTATCTGCAACCGGGAGGTTCCAGGCACCGGTCTCCTCAAAGATCTCCAGCACCTTTTTCATGTTTTCGTCCTTGCGGACAATGGCCGGTGGTATTTGCATAAGCTCCGTTATACTTACCTTTTCATACAATTCTGTATTAAAAATGATATCCCTGACATCATTCAGACTGATTATTCCCATCAGCATATTTTGCTCATCAACAACGGGAAATATATTCCTGGTTGATTTTGAAACAGCCGTGATCAGGTCGCTGAGTTTACCGTCCTCCGGGACTTTTTCAAAATCGTTTTCCAGGACTTCGGCAACGGTAAGCATGCTCAGAACCGCTTTGTCCTTGTGATGAGTGATCAGTTCACCCCGCTCGGCCAGCCGCATGGTATAGATCGACTGTTTCTCGAAGCCCCGGATTGTAACGAATGAAATGGTAGCGGTGACGATCAGGGGAATAAACAGGGTGTAACCCCCGGTGATCTCCGCGATAAGGAAGATAGCGGTCAGCGGGGCATGCATTACTCCCGACATCACCCCGGCCATTCCAACCAGGGCGAAATTATTCTCCGAAACGCCTGCCGGATGAAAGAAGTTGATGAACTTGGACACGGTAACACCAGTCATCCCCCCAACAAAAAGGGCAGGAGCAAAAATTCCACCCACACCGCCACTTCCTGTGGTCATGGCCATGGCGATAACCTTGAAGATCACCAGCATGATAAAAAAGAGGATGATGAGCGAAGAGTTACCTTCCAGTATATTTTCAAACAGGGTGCCGTTGAATAGAGCTTCAGACTGACCGGTCAGTAATGTCTTCAGGGTGGTATATCCTTCACCAAACAGATGGGGCATTAAAAATATCAGCACACTAACCACCAGGCCCCCGGTAACCGCCCTGATCAATTTGTTCCTGATGTGTCCCATGCCCCTTTCCACCCACATGTTCATGCGCGTAAAATAGAGGGATACCAGTCCGGCAAACAATCCCAGGAGAATATAAAACGGAAGATTGCTCAATATGAATGGTTCACTGATAGTAAAGGAGAAGACCACCTCTTCCCCGAGAAAGAAATAGGAAACTGATGCTGCAGTTACCGATGCAATTAGCAGGGGAACGATGGACCAGGCTGTAAGGTCGAGCATCAGCACCTCGAAAGCGAAGATAAGTGCAGCAATGGGGGCCTTGAAAATTCCGGCGATGGCCCCGGCGGCTCCACAACCTATCAGCAGTACAATGGTTTTGTAATTAAGTCGCAGAATATGCCCAATATTGGAACCTATGGAAGCGCCCGTCAGCACAATGGGGGCCTCCAGTCCAACGGAACCACCCAGTCCTACTGTAAGTGAACTGCCTACCATGGAGGACCAGGTATTGTGAGGCTTCAGGTGCCCTTTCCTTTTGGAAATGGAGAAAAGAATTTTACTGATGCCGTGGCCAATATCCTGTTTCAGCAGATAGGAGACAAAAACGACTGCCAGGAAAATTCCAATCAGGGGAAGAATAAATCCAATCCCCCATTGCTCATTTCCCAGAAGCATTGCTTTAGACCTGTGTTCAACGAAATGGGTAAGATTTTTCAGCAAAATGGCAGTACCTCCCGACAAAAGACCGATGACCAGGCTCAATATCAGGATGAGCCTTCGCTGTTTGATTTTGCGAATGCCATCCAATAATTGCTGGTGTATTTGGTGGTATTTTTTCATGATCCTTTTGAAGAGAGCAAATGTATGGTAAATACCGGCAAAAGCAATAGAGATATAACTTATCATCAATGCCCGAAAAGTACCGGATCGAAAGCAAATATATTCTTAATCTGACATTTTCCCTATCTTTAGTTTCAGTTTAATTCAAATTAACATGTTAACCCTGAAGCAACTGGTAGCGTGGCTCAATGATATGGAGAAGATCATCTTTGATGTTTCTGTTTCAATTGTCAACCTGAACAGGATGGCAAATCCGGAAAATGCCTCTGAAAAAAGTATTCTCCAGGACCGCTTTTTTACCCATTTCTTTCACCAGTTGAGGTTTACTTTGATCATTCAATTGTGTAAACTTTATGTGAATAAGGATACGGAGCGGAGGAATTTCCGGAAATTGTTCAACCGGCTGAAGAATGAGCCTTATGACAACCGGTTAAAGAGCAGGTTAAAGGGGAACCGTGACCGGGAGGACCTGGTGGCCCGGAAAGCAGAAATTACAGCGCTTGTAAAGCGGTTACTTATTGAACTTGAAAGCGAGGCAGAAGTAATACATAAGATTAAATCGCTGAGGGACCGGATCTATGCACATTCCGATCCCGGCAGGAACCTGCCTGAAGTAACGGACGAAGAGTTGGAGCGTCTGGTCGGACTTGCTGTGGAAATGTATAATGAGGTAAGGGGTAAGATGTTTGACACGGGATTTCATTTAGACGAGGACCGCGGCTGGAAAGTGGATCATGTTATTGAGGCACTGGCGTTTTCTAAAAAACATTAAATATCAGACATAGAGATTTTTAACCAAATTATTTATTTATGCAACGACGAAAATTTATCAGGTCGGCAGGAGTGGGAATTGCCTTGGCCGGGTCGGCTCCCATGGGTGTGTTTTCAAAGGGGAGAGAAAAACGGCGCATCAGGCTCGGGGGACCGTTATTCGAAAAATTCAGTACTCCGGAAGCGTGGGTGGCTGCATTGAAAAGGAACGGATACCGTGCGGCCTATTGTCCGGTAGGAACGGATGCCGTAGGCGAGGAGATCAGGGAATATGAAAAGGCCGCTATCAGGCATGACATTGTGATCGCGGAAGTGGGTGCCTGGAGCAACCCCATCAGCCCCGACGATCAGGAGGCAGCGGCAGCAGTAAAAAAGTGTATTGATTCGCTGGTTCTGGCTGAGGAGATCGGGGCCAGATGTTGTGTTAACATAAGTGGATCCAGGAACCCGGAACACTGGGCGGGACCGCACAGGGAGAACCTGACCGGGGCCGTGTTTGAAATGGTAGTTGAGGTTACACGGAAGATTATTGATGCAGTGAAGCCTGCAAGAACCTTTTTCGTACTGGAGGCGATGCCCTGGAGCTTCCCCGATTCTACCAACAGCTACCTGGAGTTGATCCGGGCGATTGACAGGAGCAGGTTCGCGGTGCACATCGATCCGGTGAACATGGTCACCGGCCCTCGTACCTTTTATGAAAATGGAAAGCTAATCAGGGAAATGTTCACCAAACTGGGGCCCCATATTAAAAGCTGCCATGCAAAGGATATCGTGTTAAGGGAAGACAATTATATCCCCCAGCTGGACGAAATACGGCCCGGCCTGGGCAAACTGAATTATCCGGTTTTTCTTACTGAACTGGCCAGGTTAGATGATATTCCACTGATGATGGAGCATCTCAGTACCGCTGAAGAGTATGCCAAAGCTGCAGCATATATCAGGGATGTGGGGGAATCGGAAGGAATATCATTGTAAATGGCAGCATGGGGAATGGATTCAAATTCCGGGGAGGAAACTGAATCGCAAAAATCCATATCTTTGGCTCTTCCGGTTACATTGTAAAATTAAATATTCACCCTACATTGTCACATTGTGTCTTAAAACCCGTTCTTATTATATCTCTTTTTTGGTGTACTTAAATGTCCGCATAAAGTAAATATCCGATCATGAATATCTATTTGACAATTATCGCACTGGGGCTGTTGATATTTTTCTCCCACGCTTTCAATGAATTGTTTGATAAGACAAAAATTCCCAATGTGCTCTTGTTACTTTTGATAGGAATTATCATTGGTCCTGTTAGCGGAATTGTCACAAAAGATTTTTTTGGTGAGTTGGGTAATATATTTACCACCATCACCCTGATCGTTATTCTTTTTGAAAGCGGGGCCGGGCTAAGGTTCAAGGAGATCAAAGCGGCCATAGGGTCGGCAGCACTGCTAACAGTGCTGAATTTTATAGTTACGGTAGTACTGACTTCGCTGATTTCCAGGTGGTTCCTTTCCCTGGATGTGCTCAGTTCCATTTTTATAGGGGCTATTGTCGGGGGCACCTCATCAGCTGTGGTAATACCCATGGTGAAGCAGCTGAAGATGGGAGAAAAAAGCACCTCTGTGTTGATCCTTGAATCGGCGCTCAGCGATGTGCTTTGCCTGGTGGTTGGTCTGGCACTCCTTGACGGTATTACGGAAGGGGCGGTATCCCCGGGAATGGTATTAACTAAAATGTGGAAAGCGTTTTTATTCGCCATTCTTATCGGACTGGTTGGGGGGATCCTATGGTCGGTACTCATCGGTCTTGTGAGGAGCGTAAAAAATTCGATGTTCACTACGCTGGCGTTTGTATTTATCCTTTATGGTTTTGTTGAGCTTATGGGATTAAACGGGGGAATTGCCGTTCTCTCTTTCGGGATTTTGTTGGGTAACATTGAAATGTTCAACAACGGCTCGAAATTTAAAAAGATTATCAGGGTTGACACCTCCGGGTTTAATTTCAATGAAAGAAATTTCTTTTCAGAGATCGTCTTTATTATGCAGACATATTTCTTTGTCTATGTAGGTATCTCCCTTCAGTTTGGGTCACCGGTAGTTTACATTACCGGCTTGTTAATAGTGGTTCTGATCATCTTGCTCCGGGTTCCGGGCATCGCACTCTTTACAGGAAAAGGGGTGCCGAAATCTGAGCGGGCAATCATGTCGGTCATGACACCAAAGGGGCTTGTCCCGGCAGTATTGGCATCACTTCCATTGCAGCGGGGGCTGGCATATGGGGAGATCATTCTGGACCTTGGCTATTCGATCGTACTATTCAGCATTGTGATATGTTCGGCACTGGTAATTGTATTAAGTATAAAGCCTGATTTTTTCGACAGGTTTTTAAGAAGAAAACCGGCCACTCCCGATCCGGAGCCATCCGAGTAAAATTAATCCCCGGTATCCTTCATCATGATTATTATCGCGGTTTGTAACAATGTGTGCACTCCATTGTTTAATTTAATGTATGAGCGGACAAAATGAGTGGCCAGGGGATGGGATGAACCCGGTTTATTCCGGAGGCAAATTCAAAACAAGCAGGAACCACAGGGAGAATAAAACTTAATATTTACCTTAGCGGAACCATTGTAAATCAAGTTGTGACCCCCTGAATGTTGAAACAGAGGATATGGGAGAAGAGACAAAATTAAAACTGATATGCGAGAAAAAATAGTTTTTGAAAAAACCGGATTGTGAAAATTGACTGAGTATTCAGAGGAAGAGTTCATTTAAATTATCAGAAACATTTAACATTGACAAACTTTAGTTAATTATGCCATTTACTGAACCGGTCATTATCATAGCCCTTCTCATTACCCTGATACTAATTGGTCCGGTATTTTTTGAGCGGATACGCATACCATCCATCGTGGGACTATTGTTAAGCGGTGCGCTTATCGGACAGCATGGTTTTAACCTGATAGCCCCGGACCTGGAGTTCAGTCTGTTGGGTACCATGGGGTTACTTTATCTGATGTTCCTGGCAGGACTGGAAATTGACCTGATCGATTTTATTGAGAACAAGCTGAAAAGTATTTTTATCGGGATGGCTTCCTTTTTGGTGCCGTTCCTTCTTGGTTTTCTTGTAAGTCGTTATATATTGGAATACAGCCTGCACACCTCCTGGCTGATCGGGGCCATGCTCTCTTCCCACACCCTGATTTCCTACCCGCTCATGGGCAGACTGGGAATCATCAACAAATCAATTGTAACCATCATAGTGGGAGCTACAATCATTGCAGATATCCTGGCGCTGGTATCCATGGAACTGATCATAAATTTTGCAGATAAGGGTATTGAATTGGATTCGATGCTTCATCTTCTTTTAAATTTCACCGTGTTTTTCCTGGTGATATTCCTTGTTATTCCAAGGTCTTCCCGGTTCTTTCTAAACAAGTATGAAGGGGAACTGGGTGTGCAGTACATATTTGTAATGGTTATCCTGTTTATTTCAGCAGCCATAGCCCAT
>JBBDIE010000017.1:0-1470 GCA_040880545.1 Bacteroidales bacterium
CCTGAAATAATGCCGTGCGTCCAGGTAGGTGATGGGAAACCACAAGCGATGATAGGGTCTTATACTGGTATAGGTTGACACAATTTAAGGAGTCAACCGATGAAAAGTAAAACCAAGAAACCCCAGCCTATCTACAGTGACAGTTTTAAGTTGGGGGTTGTCATGCGGGTAGCCAATGGCCAAATAAGCAAAGAACAAGCTCGAGTTATCTATAATATTGGCGGGAATAGTTCGATTCTGGAATGGATGAGAAAATTTGGATATTGCAGTGATCCAGATATTCCTGAACCTATGGCAGAATCTCACAATAAATCGGACCCTAAACAGCTAAAAAAGAAGGTCCGAAAGTTAGAAAAGCAGCTTGAAAACGAACGCATTCGCTCCGAGTTTTACCAAACGATGATTGACGTAGCTGAACGTGAGCTGGGAATTTCCATTCGAAAAAAGTCCGACACCAATCTATCCGATTAATACGCCGCAGCTACCGGGTCTCGATGAGCCAGATAGCTGAGTGGATTGGTGTAAGCAGGCAAGCGATTTATAAGTCCCAGAAGCGATTTGATGAGCACGGAGATCTCCGGGAGAAGATCACCGAATTTGTGAAGGCGCAGCGAGGGATTAACAAGAAAATAGGGGGTGTAAAATTGAACCAGTGTTTTGCCAGGGAACATCCTGAGGATAATATTGGACGCGATCGGTTTTTGGATGTTCTTCGAGGTGCGGGTTTATTGTTGCGAAGAAAACGCGTCCCAAAGAGCGCTACAGCCAGTGTGGCGGAGCGGGCCGGCCGCCAGGACTTGGCCCATAAACTCTCTGTGGCTGGCCCTGGCCATCTGTGGGTGCAAGATGATACCGAGGTGGTAATCCTGCAGGGGAAGGCCCATCTGGCGTTGTCTACAGACGCTTACAGCCACAAGGTCGTAGGGTATAGCTGGTCAAAGCGAGCCAATAGCAACCATGTTCAGGCCGCCTTGAAGATGGCCTTATCCTGTCATGTGCACGGAGAGATGACCTTAATCCATCACAGTGATAATGGCAGTATTTATGGCAGCAAAGCCTATCAACTATTGTTAAAAGACCAACCCATAACCATTAGCTGGT
This sequence comes from Bacteroidales bacterium, assembly GCA_040880545.1. Classification (GTDB taxonomy): domain Bacteria; phylum Bacteroidota; class Bacteroidia; order Bacteroidales; genus M55B112. Next base: position 1,102 of record JBBDIE010000017.1, read on the forward strand.
CTCCCCCGGGTCGCCCGGATCGTAATCCAATCGCTGAACGAATCAATTTAACCTTTAAGCAAGAATACTTGTGTGATTCGCATACAAAAAGCTTTGAACAGATTAAAAAGGATTTACCGGTATATATTCGCCATTACAATGAATCCAGACCCCACATGAGTTGTGGGAACGGTTACCCTTCCCAGGTCCACGAAGGAATCGGTGAGCCAAAGAAACTCTGGAAACAGCGTCCTGCCAGTTATCCGCGCCCTACTGCCGAGGAGGTACCTCCTCGGCAGTAGATAGCTTGTTAGAAACAAAAGTGTTAACCTTAATCAGGAATAACAATAAATAAACATAAAAACTGTCAACCAAAATCAGGAAAAGACC
>JBBDIE010000018.1:0-1460 GCA_040880545.1 Bacteroidales bacterium
CTAACGACCCAGCGTTTAAGGTACTGTGTTAAAAGTCAACACTACATTACTAAAATAATTACCTTTATTCCATCTAAGAGGAAACAGCCATTTCATATGGCGGTTTACCTTGTGGTTCCCTGCCCTTGGCGGGGAACTTTCTTTTTTTGCCACTGACTGTTTGCATGATCAGTTCACTTTCAGGATGCTCATTTTCAGTGCCCGTCTCTTTATACGGTTCATTTTTCTTCCACAGGGTGTAGATCAGTATCAGTAGTTTCTTTTGTACAGCCACGTAGCTTTTCATTTTAATGTGATGCTTGCTATGGGTTCTATGAAACAGCTCATACAGTGGTTTTACACCACAGCTCACGGCTGTAATGGCCGGAAAGTACAAGGCCCGGCGGATACGCGGATTTCCTTTTTTGGAAATTTTTGTTTTGCCCACCCGATTACCCGATTGATCTTCCACCACATCATACCCTGAGTAACTCACCAGCTGGCTGATATTCTCCATGAGGGCAAAGCCATTAGTTTCACCCAGAATAACGGCAGCCGTGGTCAGCCCAACCCCTTTGATACTACACAGGTTATTTACTTTTTCAGCCATTTCCGGATCAGATTGCAGATGGCCGGTAATGGCTTTTTCCAGACCCGCCATTTGCTTGTCCAGAGTTCGAATCAATGCTTTCAGTTGCCGGGTAACAACGCCGACCTGGTAGATACTATTCTGAGTGGCATGCAATTGGTTAGAAATGCTGGTTTTGGTTTTCTGAAGGCTTTCCAGCTGCCGGGTCATGGTACGCAGGGTAAAGAAAAACTCACTCATGGGCTGCCAGCGGGGAAGCGACTGTTCCGCTCCCATGCGTGCCAGCCCGCGGGCATCAATTTTGTCGTTTTTGGATTTCAGCCCCAGGGATTCCATATATTTTTTGGATTTATTAGGGAGAATCACTGATACATAAAATCCGGCCTTGCTTAATGTTAACGCACAATTTTCATAGTAAACACCGGTAGCCTCCAGCAGACATACAAGGGGGAGCTGCCGTTGTTTATAGTGCTTGTTTGTCCAAAGGATCAGTGAATTAAATCCAGCCGGTGAATTGGTTACCGTGGTTGTAGCTATAACCTGTACCTGTTGCTGTTGATCAATGCTGCTGAGGCAGCAGGCCAGCGAAGCAGCTGACACGTCAATACCCAGAGAATATTTTAACATGGCTCGTTCGGTTAGAGGTTGCAGGGTCAAGTACAAGCAGAAACCACCTCTTCCTTCTCCAGGGCTCATCGTTTATTGGGTATTCATGGTCCGGCCATGATACATAAGTACTGTTGAGGATCTAAAGAAGTGACGAAAGACAGGGATTCCTTAAACCCGGCATCGTAAACTACGTGCAATAAATAGCGGCGCGTGGAGCTACTGCCTTTCGCTTTTCTGTTTGTTTACTTGGTACAATACGTACTTTTTTAAAGATATGAGCGGC
>JBBDIE010000019.1:0-1457 GCA_040880545.1 Bacteroidales bacterium
CTTCGTTATTGATGTTTTTTATCATACATATTATTCTTGGTAATCTTGCACTAAAGATTCAACTTTACGTAGTCGCTTTAAAGCCCGGAATCCGGTGTCTGTTTTGCGATAGGTTTAATTAATACCAACGTAAAAAAATCAGATATGAATGTTGATCTTATTATGAATGACCTGGTGAAGAAAAATCCGGGTGAGGTTGAATTTCACCAGGCGGTTCATGAAGTCCTTGAGTCTATTGAAGAAGTATACAATGAAAATCCGCATTTTGAAACGGCCAAAATAATAGAGCGGCTCATTGAACCCGACCGGGTTTTGACCTTCAAAGTTCCCTGGGCGGATGACCAGGGGAGTATCCATGTGAACCGCGGTTTCAGGATACAGTTCAATAATGCCATTGGTCCGTACAAGGGCGGACTGCGGTTTCACCCAAGTGTAAACCTCAGCATTCTTAAGTTCCTGGGTTTTGAGCAGATATTCAAGAACAGTCTGACTTCACTGCCTATGGGTGGTGCCAAGGGAGGTTCCGATTTCGATCCCAAGGGAAAATCCAATGCAGAGATCATGCGTTTCTGCCAGGCGTTCATGCTTGAATTATGGAATATCATCGGTCCCGATTCTGATGTACCGGCAGGCGATATCGGTGTTGGCGGACGTGAGATAGGATATCTTTACGGTATTTACCGCAAGCTGGCCCGGGAAAATACAGGTGTACTTACGGGCAAGGGGTTGAACTGGGGAGGATCGCTGATCCGTCCGGAAGCAACCGGTTTCGGGTGTGTATATTTTGCCAAGGAGATGCTCGCCACCATCAATGAAACTTTCCAGGGGAAAAAGGTGGCCATTTCAGGATTCGGGAATGTGGCCTGGGGTGCTGCCTTGAAGGTGACCGAACTGGGGGGTAAGGTAGTTACCATATCCGGCCCCGACGGGTATATTTACGACCCGGAGGGTATTTCAGGAGAAAAAATCGAATATTTGCTGGAGCTTAGGGCCACCAACGATGACATCGTGGCACCCTATGCACTGGAATTTGAAAGCGGTGAGTTTATACAAGGCAAACGGCCGTGGGAGGTGAAGGTGGATATCGCATTACCCTGCGCCACCCAGAACGAACTGGAATTGGATGATGCTGAACAGCTGGCAGCCAATGGATGCCAGTGTATCTGCGAGGGGGCCAATATGCCTTGCACACCGGAAGCAATCGAAGTTTTCCAATCTAAAGGGATACTCTATGCACCCGGGAAAGCGGCCAATGCTGGGGGAGTGGCAACCTCCGGACTTGAGATGGCGCAAAACTCCATGAAGATCAACTGGAGCAGAGCGGAGGTGGATGACCGGCTGCACCATATCATGACCAATATTCATGAAAACTGCGTGGAACACGGAACCAGGGAAGATGGATATGTGGATTACGTGCGGGGGGCCAATATTGCAGGATTTCTTAAGGTGGCGAACTC
>JBBDIE010000020.1:0-7862 GCA_040880545.1 Bacteroidales bacterium
TCGATAAAATTTAATTCGTTATGGATGATCTCTTCGGGAGGTTGACCGTTCAGTGCCTTTACCAGCAGGGCCACGATTCCCCGTACGATTATTGCGTCACTATCTGCCTGGTACCAGATCCGTCCATCCCTGAATTCTGCATTCAGCCACACTTTCGACTGGCAGCCGTTGATCAGGTATTCGTCGGTTTTAAATGCAGGATCAATATCAGGCAGTTCGTTTCCCAGTTCGATCAGGTAGTCATACTTATCCAGCCAATCATTGAACATGGCAAATTGATCGACTATCTCATTTTGTATATTGTTGAGTGACATATTGTTAAATTGGTTATTCGATTTATTACTTATCAAACATTTTTTGCACCCGTTCCAGTGCTTCCACCAGGATATCAACCTCTTCCATGGTATTATAAAACACCATGGAGGCGCGTATGGTTCCACTGATGTTGAAATGGTCCATCACGGGTTGGGTGCAATGGGTGCCTGTTCTGACGGCTATTCCCATCTTATCCAGTACCATTCCTGCATCGTAAGGGTGGATATTTCCCTGGAGAAAGGAGAATACATTGATTTTATTTGCAGCATTCCCAAAGATCCTGAGATCTTCCATTGCTCCCAGCTTTTCATTGGTATAAAGGAACAGGGCAGTCTCATGTTCAATAATATTGTCTAATCCCACCGAGTTAACATATTCCAGTGCTTTTCCCAATCCGATTGCCCCTGTGTAATGCATGGTTCCGGCCTCAAATTTATAAGGCAGTTCATTGTAGGTGGTCTTTTCCATCTTCACGCAATCTACCATGTCGCCACCACCCTGGTATGGAGGCAGCTCTTCCAGCAGTTTTTCCCTGCCGTATAAAACGCCAATTCCGGTAGGACCAAAGACCTTATGGCCTGAGAATACGAAAAAGTCGCAATCCAGTTCTCTCACATCCACTGTACCATGCTGTACAATTTGCGCTCCATCGATCAGTACAGGGATATCCTTTTCATGTGCCAGGCGTATGATCTCCCTTACCGGATTAACCGTGCCGAGAGAGTTGGATGCGTAATTTACGGCCACGATCCGGGTTTTATCACTGAGAAGGTTTTTGTATTCCTCCATGATCAACTCCCCGTTATCATCGAAGGGGATCACCTTCAGTTTCGCCTTTTTTCTTTCGCAAAGCATCTGCCATGGTACAATGTTGGAATGGTGCTCCATTTCTGAAATCAGGATTTCGTCACCTTCCATTACAAATTTCTCACCCAGAGAAAAGGCCACGGCATTGATGGCGCTTGTGGCACCATGGGTAAAAATAATCTCCGTGGTGGACAAAGCATTGATAAATTTTCTGACCGTTTCCCTGGCCTCTTCATAGGCCTCGGTCATCATCTCGCTGAGGTAATGTATCCCCCGGTGAATGGAGCTGTTTTTCCTGGCATAGATATCCTGGAGGGTATCCAGAACCACCTGGGGTTTCTGTGTTGTGGCACCGTTGTCAAGATAAACCAGTGGCTTGCCGTATACCTTCACATTCAGAATGGGAAAGTCATTACGTATGTTGTCTACATTGAATGTCAAAATTGAAGGTTTTAGTCATAGCAGTGTATGGCGCAATTATCGCAGCGGGAGAGCTCTCCCCTCAGCCGCTTGCTTACCAGCTCCTCAATCCTGGTACGAAGCGCCTCCTGCTTTATTCCTGAGATCACATCGTCTGCAAATGCATGCATCAGCATCAACCTTGCTTCCTCCCTGGGTATGCCCCTGGTCTGAAGATAGAATAGTGCATTTTCATCCATCTGTCCTACGGTGGCGCCATGGCTGCATTTTACGTCATCGGCGTAAATTTCCAGCTGCGGTTTTGAATGCATCTTTGCATCTTTGGTCAGCAGGATGTTGTTGTTTGTCTGGTAAGCCAATGTTTTTTGGGCATCCGGGTAAACATGGATCTTTCCGGTAAATGCACCTGTTGATGCGTCATCAAGTACCCCTTTATAATGTTGATTTGAAACACAATGGGGAACCAGGTGTTCAATCAGCGTGAAATTGTCCACATGTTGCTGCTTGTCAATCAGAAACAGGCCATTGGCATCACAGCTGCTGTTTTCGCCCTTCAGTTTTACATGCAGGTTGTTACGCACTTTACCGCCATGCAATGTGATCGTGCTGTGTTTCGTGTTGGAGTTTGCCGCCTGTTCTATCCATGAATTGGTAATCTGAACAGCATGGTTATGTTCGTTTTGTACCCTTACCACATCAAGTGCGGCATTTTCGCCGACCACTATTTCTGTTACAGAATTGGTCAGGAACAGGTGGTTTGAAAGTGTGTGATCGCAGATGATCACTTCAGCCTGGCTGTTTTTTTCCGCAACGAACAGGTTTCTGTGCTGAACCATTTCGTTGTTGTCGGAAAGCAACAGGTGGATGATCTGGATCGGTTTTTCCATCACCTGGTTTTCAGGAACATACAGAAATATGCCATCCTGGGCACAGGCGGTATTCAGTGCCACGAAGGGATCTGCATGATGATCGGCATACTTTCCCATATGCTCGTGCACTTTATCGGGATACCTGGTGATTGCCTCTTTCAGGCTGCCGAAAATAATTCCATTTTCCTTTTCTACCAGTTTTTCACCGGTGGTGGTATAGTAAAACCCGTTCAATACAAGCAATACATTGGTATCCAGCGCCGGAATATCGCAACTGAATATTTCCTGTACATCAAATTCAAGTTTACGTTGTGTGAAGCGGGATGTCAGCGTTCCATTGAAGAATGGTTCCAGGTGGACATATTTGTAGTCCTCCGACTTCTTTTTCGGAAATCCCAAACGTTCGAAATCCTGAATCGCTTCCCTTCTCAATGTGGTTAGAAAGGATGGATCGGAAGAGAAGATCTCTTCCTGATGTTCCTCGAACAGGTCGACGTATTTTCTTACTGTATCTGTAGGTTCTGTTGTTAAAGTATTCATCGTTATCGGTCTCCCATTATGCCTCAATACCGGCATCTTGCTTTATCCAGTCATATCCTTTCTCTTCCAGCTCAATGGCCAGTTCTTTCCCCCCTGATTTTACAATTCTTCCCTTGTAAAGCACATGTACAAAATCGGGGATGATATAATCGAGCAGTCGCTGATAATGTGTAATAACAATGGTAGCATTCTTCTTTGACCTAAGTTTATTTACACCATTTGCCACAATCCGCAGCGCATCAATATCAAGTCCGGAATCGGTCTCATCCAGTATGGAGAGTATAGGATTGAGCAGCGCCATCTGGAAAATTTCATTTTTCTTTTTCTCCCCTCCTGAAAATCCTTCGTTCACGGATCGGCTCGTGAGGTCCGAATCTATCTCTACCAGGTTCTTCTTCTCCCGCATTAATTTCAGGAACTCTCCGGCTGTTAATGGCTCTTCTTCCCTGTATTTCCTCTGTTCGTTGATGGCTGTTCTGAGAAAATTAACCATACTCACTCCGGGAATCTCAACCGGGTACTGAAACCCGAGGAACATTCCCTCACGTGCCCGGTTTTCAGGGGAAAGGGCCAACAGGTCTTTTCCCAGATAAGTCACTTCCCCTTCAGTGATTTCTAAACTTTCATTTCCTGCCAGGGCAGAAGCAAGCGTACTTTTACCCGAACCGTTCGGTCCCATGATGGCATGCACCTCACCCGGATTCACCTGCAGGTCAATCCCCTTCAGGATCTCTTTCCCCTCTATACTGACTTTTAAATTTTTTATTGTAAGCATTATATATATATCTGATACTGTTATACTTCTATTTTTGTAATATTATCCCACACTTCCTTCCAGGGTGATCGCAAGCAGCTTCTGTGCTTCAACGGCGAACTCCATGGGCAGTTTATTGAGCACCTCCTTGGCATAACCGTTAATGATCAGCCCGATGGCAGTTTCTGTATCGATTCCACGCTGGTTGCAATAGAATATCTGGTCCTCCCCGATCTTTGATGTTGTGGCTTCGTGTTCAACCACAGCCGAATCGTTGGCAGCTTCGAGATAGGGGAATGTATGTGCCCCGCATTTGTCGCCCAGCAGCAGGCTGTCGCATTGTGAAAAATTCCTTGCGTTTTCGGCCCCTTTCAGGATCTTAACCAGGCCCCTGTATGAATTCTGGCTTACACCGGCACTGATTCCCTTGGAGACCACAATACTTTTTGTATTTTTACCAATATGGGTCATTTTTGTACCTGTATCGGCCTGTTGATGGTTATTGGTAACGGCCACTGAGTAGAATTCCCCGGTTGAATTGTCGCCTTTCAATATGCAACTGGGATATTTCCAGGTAACTGCAGAACCGGTTTCAACCTGTGTCCAGGATATTTTGGAATTATCTCCCCTGCATATGCCTCTTTTGGTAACAAAGTTGTAGATTCCACCCTTGCCATTTTTGTCGCCGGGGTACCAATTCTGAACTGTGGAATATTTTACTTCTGCATTTTCCAGCGCCACAATCTCCACGATAGCGGCATGTAGCTGGTTTTCATCCCGTTGCGGCGCAGTACATCCCTCCAGGTAACTCACGTAGGAGTCGTCCTCGGCAATGATGAGGGTACGCTCGAACTGACCAGTATTGGCTGCATTGATCCGGAAATAGGTTGACAGCTCCATGGGACAGCGAACTCCTTTGGGAATAAAGCAGAACGAACCGTCGCTGAATACTGCGGAGTTCAGTGCCGCAAAATAGTTATCGGTATATGGTACTACGCTGCCCATGTACTGTTTAACCAGGTCTGGATAGTTCTTCACTGCATCGCTGAATGAGCAGAAGATGATCCCCAGATCGGCCAAGGTCTCCGAAAAGGTGGTCTTGACCGAAATACTGTCCATCACAGCATCCACCGCAACACCGGCAAGCTGCTTTTGTTCCTCCAGGGGTATACCCAGTTTATTAAAGGTATCCAGCAATTCTGGATCCACCTCATCCATACTGGTGTATTTTGCATTCTGTTTAGGTGCAGCATAATAGATGATGTCGTTGTAATCAATTTCGGGAATGGTCAGGTGCGCCCATTTGGGCATTTTCATGGTTAACCAGTGCCGGTATGATTTCAACCTGAATTCGGTGAGCCATTCGGGCTCCTCTTTCTTTGCAGAAATTGCCCGTACGATGGTCTCATTTAATCCTTTCGGAAGTGTATCTGTTTCAATAAGTGAGTGAAAACCAAACTTGTAATCACTACCCGTAACTTCACTTAATATTTTATCTTGTTCAGTAGCCATTTTCTCTCTCCTCCAATTCGTTCTCGCTGATTTAACTGGATTAATTTAAAATAGACGCAAATATACAAAAAGTTGTTCTTACATTTGTACTACACCACGCAAATGGTTTTGTTCAAAACATCGATGTTTATATGAAAAAAGAGCGTCTGAGATCGGTAGATGAGCTTGGAGAATTCGGCCTGATTGAACACCTGACAAAGGGTATAAAGAAGTACCAGGATTCAACAGTTAAAGGGGTAGGAGACGATGCAGCAGTAATCGATTTCGGCAATCAGTTCCAGGTGGTAACCACCGACCTTTTGGTGGAGGGGATCCACTTCGACCTGATGTATACCCCCCTTAAGCATCTTGGTTATAAATCGGTGATTGTTAACATATCAGATGTGTATGCAATGAATGCCGTACCGCGTCAGATAACCATCTCCCTGGCGTTGTCCGGGAAATTTTCCGTGGAAGCACTGGAGCAGTTCTATGACGGGGTAAACCTGGCCTGTAAACAATATGGCGTTGATCTGGTGGGAGGGGATACAACTGCATCATTGACCGGCATGGTGATTTCAGTTACCGCACTGGGCACAGCTTCGGAAAAGGAGGTTGTATACAGGAGCGGGGCGAAGGCCAATAATCTCGTGTGCGTTACCGGTGACCTTGGAGCGGCCTACATGGGGCTTCAGGTACTGGAACGTGAAAAGAAGATTTTCCAGGAGGATAGCAACATGCAGCCTAAGTTAGGTGATTATGAATATATTGTGGGAAGGTTTTTGAAGCCTGATGTGCGGGTGGAAACACTGCTAAAATTACGTGAGCTGGGGGTGATCCCCACTTCGATGATTGATATCAGCGACGGATTATCTTCCGAACTACTCCATATCTGCAAGCAATCCGGTTGTGGTGTGGTGATTTACCAGGATAAACTACCCATAAGTATGGAGGTGAATCTTGCTGCGGCTGAGTTCCGACTCGAACCACTCATACCAGCGCTGAACGGGGGGGAGGATTATGAGATGCTCTTCACTATCCCGTTGTCGGCACACGACAAAGTTCAAAGTATTCCCGGCGTTAGTATCATTGGTAATATTACAGAACACAAAGGAACGGCGATCATGATGACCGAGGATGGCAATGCCATTACACTCCAGGCTCAGGGCTGGCAGGCTTAATCCCCGTCTTTCCCGTCGAAATAACCCTTGATAATTCCCCTTTTTGATTCCCTTACAAACTGAACAATATCGTCCCTTTCATTGGAAGCGGGTAGGTTAACATCTATAAATTCCAGCGCATCAGATATGTTGAGTCCGCGCTGGTAGATGATCCGGAAAACCTCCTGGATGGCATAGATGGTGTCGTTATTGAAATTTCTTCTCCGAAGCCCGATGGAATTTATTCCTGTAAAGGAGAGTGGTTCCCGGCCGGCAAGTATATAGGGAGGTACATCTTTAGTAACCTTACTGCCTCCCTGGATCATTACGTGGCTGCCAATTCTTACAAACTGGTGTACCAGACTTCCCGGACTGACAATGGCCCAGTTGTTCACCACTACCTCTCCTGCCAGTCCTGCATAACTTCCGAGGATCACATGGTCCTGTACATCACAGTCGTGTGCAATGTGTACATACGACATCAGCAGGCAATAGCTCCCCACTACTGTTTTCCCCTTCGCTTTAGTTCCCTTATTAATGGTTACAAATTCCCTGATGGTTGTGTGATCCCCAATCTCGGTTGTGGTATATTCCCCTTCGAATTTCATATCCTGGGGATCGGCCGAGATCACGGCTCCCGGGAATATCTTGCAGTTTTTTCCGATGCGGGTTCCCGGCATCAGTATTGTATTGGGACCAACCCAGGTTCCTTCTCCCACCACCACATCATCGTAAATGGTGGCAAATGGTTCAACTACAACATCTTTTCCGAGTTTGGCGCCGGGGTGTATATTAGCGACTGGATTTGTCATATTTATTCCTGGTTTTTATCTTTTACAATCTGGGCCATCAGTTCGCCCTCACAAACCAGCTTTTCACCCACAAAAATCTCGCCAAACATGTGGGCAATACCTCTTCGGAGCGGAGAAAGCAGATCCATTTTCAATATCAACGTATCACCGGGTATCACCTTGGCCTTGAATTTCACCTTGTCAATTTTTATAAAATAGGTGGAATAATTTTCAGGATCAGGCACCATTCCAAGGATCAGCATTCCACCTGCCTGGGCCAGGGCCTCGATCTGCAATACCCCTGGCATTACCGGTTCCGACGGGAAATGCCCCACGAAAAACGGTTCATTCATGGTTATATTCTTGATACATATAACCCGCTTGTCGTCCAGGTAAATAGTTTTATCGATAAGAAGAAAGGGAGGCCTGTGCGGCAGTTTCTCCATGATCTGGTTAATGTTATATACCGGTTCTTTATTAGGATCATAAACCGGGATCTGTTTTTTTAACATCTGTTTCTTCATTACCTGGCGCAAAAGCTTGGCAAATTCCACATTAGCCAAATGACCCGGGCGGGTAGCAATGATCTTTGCCTTGAACCACCGGCCAACAAGGGCCAGGTCACCAATCATATCCAGCAGCTTGTGTCGTGCCGGTTCGTTGGAATAGCGTAACTCCACATTGTTAAGGATTCCTTCTTTTACCTCTATTTTTG
>JBBDIE010000021.1:0-7822 GCA_040880545.1 Bacteroidales bacterium
ATTCCTCATTAGTCTGTAGCACATCATCTACTGCGTTGGCTGCAGCTCGCAGTATGTTAATATGATCAAAAAACTTTGCTTGCTATCTTCCTGATATTATCCGAAATTCCTATCGTATAATAATGAATCGCCGGTACGCCGTTTTCCTTTAGCTCATTGGATTGTGCAATCGTCCATTCAATTCCCAGGGCCTTGGCCTCTTCGTTGGTTTTGCATTTTCTGGCTTCAGCAAATAATGCATGCGGAATATCAATATGGAATACCCTGGGAAGTAATTCAAGGTCCTTCATTGTCGTAATCGGTTTGATACCGGGCACAATGGGGATAGTAATGCCTGCCTCCCTGCAATGATCCCTGAAGGCAAGGAACTTACTGTTGTCGAAAAACATCTGCGTTACAATATATTCACCGCCAGCTTCCACTTTTTTCTTAAGCCAGTGCATGTCCTCTTCCATATTGGGCGATTCAAAATGCTTTTCGGGATAGCCGGCAATACCTATTGAAAAATTGGTAGGTTTGGGATTCTTCAGATCGGGTTCAAGGTATATTCCCCTGTTCATATCTTTGATTTGTTTCACCAGCTCATTGGTATGGTGGTGTCCTCCTTCAACCGGTATGAAATCCCTGGTTCCCGGAGGTGGATCGCCCCTGAGAGCCAGAATGTTATTGAGACCGAGAAAATGCAGGTCGATGAGCAGATCCTCGGTTTCTTCCTTTGTAAAACCGCCACAAATGACATGCGGGACAACGGTCTGTCTGTATTTGTTCATGATGGAGGCAGCAATGGCAACTGTTCCCGGCCTTTTGCTGACAACTTTTCGGGCTACCGAACCATCTGGTTGCTTTTGGAAAACTGCCTCCTGCTGATGAAAGGTAACATTAATATTAAGCGGATTGAATTCAATCAGCGGATCAATGGCATTATAAATGGTTTCCAGGGTCCTTCCCTTTCGGGGGGGGAGCAGTTCGAATGAAAAGAGCGTCTTTTTCGTATTGACTAATTTATCGATCATTGTCATAGTCTGAATATTCAAATTGTGGTTACGAAATTAATAAACTACCGCAAATATTGTATGTTCCGGGAATGTAGATTTTAGTTGTAATTTATTTGAAATTCAGATTTGAGGCAAGTAATCTCTTCATGTTCTCCACATCCATTCCCTTTCTTACAGAATAATCTTCAACCTGGTCCTTTCCTATTTTCCCCACAAAGAAATATTTCGATTGTGGATGCGCAAATACCAGTCCGCTTACGGAAGCTCCCGGGTACATTGAATAATTTTCCGTTAAGCTGATACCATATTTTTCACAATTCAGAAGGTTGAACAGCGTTTCTTTCTCACTGTGTTCGGGACAGGCCGGATAACCGTGGGCCGGTCTGATTCCCAGGTATTTTTCCCTGAACAGATCATCAAGGGTCAACGATTCATCCGGTGCATAACCCCATGTCTCCTGACGGATTTTCACATGAAGTAGCTCAGTGAATGCTTCAGCCAGCCGGTCTGCCAAAACTTTGATCATAATGGCAGAATAGTCATCATTATTTTTCTGAAATTCGCTGATCTTTTCTTCAATACCCAGTCCGGCAGTTGCTGCAAATGCTCCCAGGTAATCTTTGTGCCCCGAATCAACAGGTGCAATATAATCCGATAGTGCCAGGTTTGGAATTCCCTTATCCTTTTTTGTCTGATTACGTAAATTAATGAAACTGGTCAGTTGTTGATCCCTTGATTCATTTCTAAAAAGGACAATATCATCTCCCACACTTCCAGCCGGATATATACCGTACACAGCATTGGCAGTCAGCCATTTTTCTTTGATGATCTGATCCAGCATTTCCCTGGCTTCATCGTATAGTTTTGTAGCTTCAACCCCCAGTACCGGATCTTTCAGTATATCGGGAAATTTACCCCTCAGTTCCCAGGTTACAAAGAAGAACATCCAGTTAATGTACGGGACGATCTCTTCGATTGGAAAGTTTTCAAGAACAAATGTCCCTGTTTTAGCCGGTACAACAGGAGGTTCCTGGTCCCAGTCAATACGCAGCCTGTTTTTTCGAGCCTCCTCCAGCGACAGGAACTCAACTTTACTTTCTGCCCCTTCGTAGGTTTTTCTCAGATCTGTATATTCCTGCTTAACATTCAATTTATAGGCTGCACCTTTTTCGGGAGAGAGCAGTTCATTTACAGCAGGAACACTTTTTGAAGCATCCTTGATGTGAATTACGGAGTTGGAATAACCGGGCTCGATCTTCACTGCTGTGTGGATCTTGGACGTAGTTGCACCACCAATTAGTAATGGTTGTTTCATTTTCCGGCGTTCCATCTCCCTGGCAACATTTACCATCTCCTCCAGTGAAGGAGTGATCAGGCCGGAGACGCCGATAACATCTGCTTTCTCCAATTCGGCGGTATCGAGTATCTTCTCCGTGGGTACCATTACACCCAGATCAATGATGTCATAGTTGTTGCAACCAAGAACTACGCCAACGATATTTTTCCCGATATCATGTACATCTCCCTTCACTGTCGCCAGTAATATTTTTCCTTTGGCATTGGAAACTCCTTCTGTGGCTTTCTCAGTTTCGATAAAAGGCAGCAGTACCGCCACTGATTTTTTCATTACCCTGGCGCTTTTAACTACTTGGGGAAGAAACATTTTTCCGGAACCAAACAGATCGCCAACAACGTTCATTCCAGCCATGAGCGGACCTTCAATTACCCGTAGTCCGGCACCTATTTTTTTGTGCGCCTCAAGTGTATCTTCCTCTATAAATTCAGTGATACCTTTGATCAATGCATGCTTCAATCGTTCTTCAACGGTTCCCGTTCGCCATTCCTCCGTAGTTTTTTCTACCGCTTCAGATCCCTTGATATTTTCAGAAAAAGCCAGGATGCGCTCTGTGGCATCGCTACGACGGTTGAATATCAGATCCTCCACATGTTCGAGCAAATCCTTTGGTATTTCGTCGTATACCTGCAACATGGCCGGATTAACGATGCCCATGTCCATCCCCGCTTTAATGGCATGGTAGAGAAATGAGGAATGAATGGCTTCCCTGACCACATCGTTTCCCCTGAAAGAGAATGAGAGGTTACTCACACCGCCGCTTACTTTCGCATGGGGTAGATTGGCCTTGATCCATTTGACTGTTTTTATGAAATCCACCGCATAGTTATTGTGCTCCTCCATACCTGTACCGATGGTAAGGATGTTGGGATCAAATATGATATCTTCAGGAGGAAAATTCACCTGTTCAGTGAGAATATTATAAGCTCGCTGGCAAATCTCAATACGACGTTCGTACGTGGCGGCCTGTCCCTCCTCATCGAATGCCATAACCACCACTGCTGCACCGTAATCCCTGACCTTCCGGGCCTGTTCAATGAAGGCTTCTTCACCTTCCTTCATGCTGATGGAGTTAACAATGGATTTACCCTGAACACATTGCAGTCCGGCTTCAATGACTGACCACTTCGATGAATCTATCATAAATGGTACCCGGGCAATATCGGGTTCAGACATCAACAGATTCAGAAATTTCACCATTTCAGCTTCAGCATCAAGCATGGCGTCATCAAGGTTGATATCCAGGACCTGGGCACCGTTTTCTACCTGGTGAACCGCGACGGCCAGTGCCTCTTCATATTTCTTCTCCCTGATAAGCCGGGCAAACTTCCTGCTGCCAGATACATTCAGCCGCTCTCCGATATTAATAAAATTGGATCCTTCAAAGGAGACCAGTGGCTCAAGTCCGCTTAGTTTAAATGACCGTTTAAATTCCGGTACTTCACGCACCTTGCTATTTGCGGCGAGTTCGGCAAAGGCACGTATGTGGTCTGGGGTGGTGCCGCAGCAACCTCCCACAATATTCACATAACCGGAATCAAGATATTCCTTGATATGTGCGGACATGATATCCGGGGTTTCATCGTATTCCCCGAAATGATTTGGCAGTCCGGCATTGGGATGTGCGCTTACAAAGAATGGTGCCTTATCGGCTATCTCTTTAACGTAGGGCCTCATCTCATGAGCTCCGAGGGAACAATTCAAACCCAACGACAATAGGTCAATATGTGAGACCGAATTGATAAATGCTTCCAGGGTTTGTCCGCTGAGGGTCCTGCCTGAAGCATCGGTAATGGTACCTGAAACCATCACCGGCAGTTTTATCTTCTTTTCAGCAAAAACTTCGTTGAGCGCAACCAGGGCAGCTTTTGCATTTAATGTGTCGAATATGGTTTCCACAAGGAAAATGTCCACACCACCTTCCAGCAACCCTGCCGCCTGTTCCTTGTATGCCAGTTTCAAATCGTTAAAACTGGTGGCCCGGAATCCCGGATCATTCACGTCAGGGGACATGGATGCAGTTTTATTGGTCGGACCCATCGATCCCGCCACGTACCTGGGTTTTTCCGGATTCTTCAATGTGAACTCATCGGCAATTTCCCTGGCCAGTTTTGCTGCACTGATATTAATGTCATTTACGGCAAATTCTGTATTGTAATCGGATTGAGAAATTGAAGTGGCATTAAAGGTATTGGTTTCAATAATATCTGCACCGGCTTCAAGAAAGGCTTTGTGTATCTCCTTTATCGCATCGGGCCGGGTAATGGAAAGCAGATCATTGTTTCCCATCAGGTTGTCCTGATGATCTGAAAATTGGTCGCCACGAAAATCTTCCTCGGTAAGTTTCAAATCCTGGATCATGGTGGCCATTGCTCCGTCCAGAACCAATACTCTCTCTTTTAACAGATCTCTTATATCTGGTTTTTTTATCATATCGCTTTTTAAGATTGCAAAGGTAAGGATAAAAATGCTCTGCTCACGGCAATATAACCATGAGCAGAGACTGTTTCATCTATTTTAACATTTTCAGAAAAGGACCCTTATCCAAAAATCTTTTTAAATGCCTGGTCAAAATCGGCAATGATATCATCAATATGCTCAAGGCCTACTGAAACCCTAAGCATATTGGGGAATACCCCGGCACTGATTTGCTCATCCTCGGATAACTGCTGATGGGTGGTTGCCGCAGGTTGAATGATCAGGGTCTTGGCATCTCCGACATTGGCAAGATGGCTGGTAAGTTCAAGTGAATCGACCAGTTTCATGGCGTTTTCCTTGCCCCCTTTGACGGTGAACGATAAAACTCCGCCAGCTCCTTTTGGCAGATATTTTTTGGCCAGTGCATAGTGTTCACTGGATTCCAAACCGGGATATTTAACAGATTCCGCGTGTGGATGTTTTTCCAGCCATTGCGCCAGGGCAAGGGTGTTTTTTACATGACGCTCCATCCTTAATGATAAGGTTTCCAGCCCCTGGATATGCAGGAATGAATTAAACGGGCTCTGGTTGGTACCGATATCTCGTAAACTTTCAACGCGTGCCCTGATGATGAAGGCTATATTACCAAATGGCGAATCTGCACCAAATACTTCCCAGAACTTAATCCCGTGATAACCTTCAGCCGGTTCTGTGAATTGTGGGAATTTCCCATTTCCCCAGTTAAAATTTCCGCCATCGACAATAACTCCGCCAATTGAGTTCCCATGGCCGCCGATCCATTTAGTGGAGGATTCAACTACGATATTGGCACCGTGTTCGATCGGACTGAACAGGTACCCGCAGGCACCAAAGGTATTGTCAACTATCAATGGAAGATCATACTTTTTAGCCAGGGCCGCAAATTTCTCAAAATCAGGGACATTGAAACCCGGATTACCTATCGTTTCAATATAGATCCCTTTTGTGTTTTCATCGATCTTATTTTCGAAATCCTTCACATCCAGACTCTCTGTAAATTTTGCTTCCCAACCGAAATTTTTAAATGTTACTTTAAACTGGTTGAATGTTCCACCATAAAGGTAGGGGGAGGTGACAATATTTTTACCCGGAGAAAGTAGTGCGTTGAAAACCACGAATTGTGCCGCATGCCCCGATGCTGTTGTAAGGGCACCCACACCTCCCTGGAGCTCCGCCACGCGCTTCTCAAATACATCATTGGTCGGATTCATGATCCTTGTGTAGATGTTGCCAAATTCCCGCAATGCAAACAGATCAGCTGCATGCTTGGAATTATTGAAGGTATAGGAAGTGGTTTGATAAATTGGTACTGCACGGGAATTGGTATCACTGTCAGGATGATGCCCTGCATGAATCTGTGCTGTTTCAAAGTGTTTAAACGTTTTACTCATGATATTTGTGTTTTATATTTATTTCAGATGATTATAATTTCTTGGTTTGCCAACCGTGTTATTCCACTGATACATTACCAGTTATAGGCTTAAATGATACACGGGTTGGAAATATACAGAATGACTGATTGGTGTAAGTATCCGGATCGAAACTTCTATACAACAAGAGCTTGTACGCTTACCGAAGTTTCGTGGATCGCATGGACATAGGCATCATAGGCATGGTAAAATTACGCATGGAGGTTGGATCGTATGCCTGATCCCAATGTTCTAATGATAATTTTTTCATTCGATTTACATTTTGTTATTATTTCCCTTTCGGGTTAGGTTTTGGCACCTTCATCGGTTTTGAATACCGGTGGGTTGCCAGGGGATCTCAGAGCCTAATCTCTTACCCCATTCTCAATAACTCGCACGGAAGTGATCCGTTTTGAATTGATGATGCAAATATATGCTGAAGAACATAACTTTGCAAATATTCATCAGATTTATTTCATTATACTATTTGGAACGTGAAATGTATAATGCAGTAAGTGAGCAGTATACTGGCGTTATTAATTTATATTTCGCACTAGAAACTGTATGTTAGACCAATACCGAAAAGCTCTTTTAGTTGCAATCTTGTATCCACTTCGCCGGTTGGGAGTCTCGTAACCTCGTCTACCACCTCAAATTTGATGTCGTAATCGTAAATGATTTGTGTAATAAACGAGGCTGATATATATTCATTCACCTTTAAACTAAGCAGCAGGTCAAAGTTCACGTCCACGTACTGGGGATTTTCAAGATAGTTTGAGAATAGGTCAACCTTTGTGTTTAACTTCACGTTCTTCATGAGTTTTTGTGTGAAAGCTATTTTCACATACCCCCCGAACTCACTTCTTATGTTCTGTCCTGCCTCCACACCAAATGAGCCGGCTGCAGAAAGATCATCATCCATTACGAATGTCATTTTCCCAGTGACCGGTGCAATGAACATCGTGAAGGTTTCACTGGGTTTATAATCCATACCAAATGACAGGTTCAGGTAACCTGGGGCCATGAAATTGGATATCTTGGAACGGATTGTAATATCGCCGGGATTTGCATACCCCTCAGTAAATTGTGTTTTGAAACTCAATAAAGCAGTATATTTCCAATTTTTGCTTGCCTTATACCCTATTTTGGAGGCCATGTCTATTCGGTCATCACTTTTTCTTACAAGGTCACTTCCTTGTTTTATCATTCCATATCCAAGAAGTAATTCATTGTTCCAATTGACAATTTTATCACGACTGTTATAATTGGCATTCAGGTTTAACATACCATTGCCTGAAAAAGAATTTTCTCCTCCAGCGGCCCAGTTGGTAAGCGACATTTGGGAGAGGTTCAATGATACTACCCCATTGAATTTCCACAGTGTATCTGCATTCTCCTGGCTGTATCCTAACTGGAGGACCATTGTAACTAATAGAAAGCTGATTAATAGTTTCATACATTAATGATGTTAAGTTTTTTTTGATGCACTGTTTTTCTGGTGAACCGCTGTACCCACCAATAAGACCTCCAATGATGTATTGGATAAACTCCTTATCGGGATCCGTATAGATGAGCGGATTATTCAAGCAATATGCATACCGGTAAAT
>JBBDIE010000022.1:0-7821 GCA_040880545.1 Bacteroidales bacterium
TGCCAAAGAACAGTAAAATCAATCCTGTAAAAAGATGTGTATAAAGATTAGTCACAAATGGAGAGGGGGGGGGCAGGGGGGTGAGGTGCTACGAAGGTTTGAGCAATCTCTTGCATGGTGGACTTCAACGCAGCATAATAAATGGCCCGCCAAGGGCCAATGCGCGAGGGCCGGACGATATCCAATCCTCAGAACGGATACCCGATGGCAATATTGAATACCAGGTTTTCGTTTCGCCACAGGGAACTCCCCATGTCCACCCGGTTGAATACCCACCGCTCCTTTTCAGAGAGCCATGGCTTTCGCAACGGCATGGCCAGGTCGAACCGCAGAACAAAGAAGGAGAGATCGATTCTCACCCCGGCACCGGCCCCCACGGCCAGTTCATTGATAAATGATGAAATCATGAAGGGTGTTCCTGAAGTGGCCGGACTGGACCTGTGCAGCCAGACATTTCCGGCCTCCACAAACAATGCCCCCTTGAGGAAATTATAGATGGTGAACCGGAACTCACCGTTTAATTCAAGTTTAATATCACCACCCAGCTGGAAATAACCCGTATTTTCGCTCTCCTGGAGGTAAGTGCCGGGACCCACAGAATTGATCCGGAATGCACGGATGCTGTTGGGTCCTCCGCTGAAAAACTGTTTGTTGTAGGGCAAGATGGAGGAGTTTCCGTAAGGTCGGGCTACGCCTCCGAAAAATCGCATCACCAGCCTGTTTTTGTTACCAAAGTTGTAGTATCCCCGGGCATCCACACTCACCCTGGCAAACTGCGAATATACAGAACCTGCAATGGTGGAGGGGGCCTCAGGTATAAGCTGCTCCCCCTTTACCATATTGGCCAGTGAAAACAGGTTTCCCGCTGTCTCCGCTTTTGTGTGAAGGTAGTATTGAACACGCTTATTCGGAACAGCTTGTTCATTGTAAGTAAATGAATAGTTCGACCCGGAAATAAACATCTCTTCATAACTTTTTCTCAGAAACGGATTTGATTCCAGCAACGCTGTAAATTGTTCCGACTGATTGGAAATGGATGTGAAACTGATATTTAACGGATTAAACTCCTGTTCGTTCCGGGCACTTCGCTTCCAGGTATAACCGTACTTGAGCTGAAATGTATTCATGTCGAAATAGTTGACCCTCTTCAGATATTGATAAGAGAGCGACATCCTGGTCCGGGGAATATATGAATTACCGGAGCTCTTCATCGGAAAGGGTACTAACAATCGCGGGAAATTCAGTTCAAGCTGCGGATTTAGAGCGTAGGAAAATAAATTTTTCTCGCTTCCACCCCACTGCGACTCAAAGTATCCTGCCATGGAAAGGTTGATCAATTCCGCTCCATGAAAAGCATTCCTGGTAATCAGGCTCAGATTCATCCGCGGGCCCGTGAAATTATTCGATTTGGATACCAGTTCCGTTTCGGCCCTGAGGGCACGGTTGGATGAGGTGGTTAACAGAATCTCCACATCCAGGTATCCCAGTGCCGTTGTATCACTGTTGGCAAATTTCACCTGCACAAATTTAAAAATCCCCAGCGACATCAAACGGTTCAGAGTAATGGAATGGTTTTTCCTGGTATAAATATCCCCCGGATTCAAAAAAACAGATTCCGCGATCACCTCTGGCCTGATCTTCATCTCATGCTCCTCCCCCACAAACAGGATCTCCCCATGTCTTAATATCTCTTCCCGACCTTCTGTACCGGTCTGCAGCGAGTAATCCTGGTCAATCACAACCCGGCGTATACGGTATACATCCAGCGCTTCCTGCGGCAGACTGTCTTTCAGTGTCAATTCGAAATCCACAGTAAATGCTGTTGCAGAAGTATCTGCCCTGAACAGTAAGTAATCGGGATGGAAGTAAAAGTAACCGCTGTTCTTCAACTGGGCATCTATGCGCATTCTCTCCCTTTTTAATACGGAAAGGTTGTAATTGTCACCCGGCTGAATGAACGAATTGTCCTGCTCCTCCATGATGATCTCGCCAATGCGCTGGTCTGAAATAGCATATTGTATGCTGCCAATTTTAAATGGCCGGTGCACATAGCTGGTATAAATTATATTGGCCGTACGTTGGTTCTCTGAAATTTCTGCCTGGGTATGACTGTCAAATATTCCCATGTTGAATAAACCGGCATCGATGATGCCTGATGTGGCCAACGGTCTGATATCACTTAACAACACAGGCGCCTCTCCCCTTTCCCTGAGCCACTTACCGAGCCTGGTTGATGGCTCATCGCCTATTGCCATGTACAACCACAATTTCGGCCGCATTCCGAAAATACTGCTGTTGGGCCTGGGCCGAACCACTTTCCTGACCTCCTGTTTAATCTGCCGCTCGTCAATTTTGTGGTCCGCCTCCAGCACAATTTCCGCACCGGTATAAAGCCTTTCCCCCTCGGGCAGATGCTTCGTACCACTGCATGCCCCAAGGAGGAATCCCGGCAGTAACAACAATATTCTATACCCTTTGATCTGTTTCATAATACACACTCATTCCTCCTTTTGGGGAGGAATGAATAACTCTTTCCATTTATTAAAGTTTCGCACATAAGAGATTCCGGCGCCGGTTTCCACCAATTGGCCATCAATGGCTCCCTCGTACTGGTTTTTCCTGAACCCTTTCAATCGGTAGCGACCATCCTCCGTGAGTTTATACTCCACCGTCACATCGCTGGTGATATCACTGGCCGTGTTCTCCATCGCCTTTTCCCCTTCCACATCCACCGATCCGCCGATCTGTACCGATAGTCGCTCGTTGAATAACTGCTGCTTTATACCGATCTCCACCTCGGTTCTTCCCTGGGGCTGACCAGTCTGATAATCTTCGTACGACTGAACATCGAAGTTCAGCTCAGTGGCAGGAAGCACACCTGAACTAAACCTGTTAAGTTGTGCCGAAATGAAATTGCCCACTGTCGACCTCACCAGGTCGGTTGTGGCTCCTGATACTGTCTGCATCGGATTTTCCTGGACAAACCGCCCCAATATCAACAGTGCAAATACCTGCTTGTTCAGCGTCGATTCATCTTCGTTTAACAGGGCCAGTTTCTGATTCACTGCACCACCCAGTATTCCTTTATTTTCGGGGGGTAACTGAATTTCGAACCCGAGAACCGGATGCAACAGTTCCCCGCGCAATTGCAGCAATACCCAAAACGGATAGCGCTGCCTGTAACTTCCCCTGTCTGCCTCATTGAGCCCGGCCATCTGCGCAGCAACCAAATCGTAAGGGGCGGCTCGTACTTCATGTTTGGCATCCAGGTGCAAAATAGCATCCATCGGGTCGCCGTTCCAGGTAATGGTGCTGCCGGGAACAATGTCGAACCTTCGTTTGATGACCGACTCCATGGATACCGTGTAACTTCCGTCATACAGGGTGTAAACGCCGGTGAGACTCATCTTTCCGCTCCTGTCCATCACAAAGCTTAATGCAGCCTCACCACGTACCACCAACGAATCGGTGGAGGTGGGGTCCATTAACAGCCGTACCGTTGCCTGCCGGTCCACTTCCAGGATGGCCGACAGATCGATCCCGGTGAATTTTGATGAACTGACAACAGTTTCCGGCTCTCTGTAAAGTATCGTACTACCTCTTTCAGGTTCGTTAAATTCCACAACGTCTTCCCCCCTGTTGGTGGTGAGTCTGCTTTCCGGCACCACGAAGGTAAAATTAGAGCCTTCCTTCATCTTCACTCTGCCACTTACAACCGGAAGTGCCAGCGGACCCCTGATATCCAGCCTGGTGTCCAGTACCATCTTTCCGAAAAATGTATCATTCTCCTTCACCGTAGTGTTAAACAACAAGAAATCATCTGCATGAATACGCAGGGCAAGATTGAAATCCCTGAACGATTCCATGGTAACCGATCCGTCGATCACTGCAGTCTTCTGATCCCCGTCGGTAAGGGTGAATGCATCAAAATAGATACCGGCAGGACTGAACCGGAGTGTCTCGTTGTTCAATGCCAACCTGTTATTCAATACAGCAGGTTTTACAAAGACATCCCTGAAATGCAACTCCCCGGTTACCTCAGGGGTAGCAACTGCACCCCGGATGGAAAGACTCCCTGAAACCGTTCCCTCAGCCTCCGTGAGCTGGCCCCTGGAGAGCGCTGCTGCAGTCTCCATGGAGAGAGCGCGGATCCGGGCCCGAAGGTCCATGGTATTCCCTTCACCACCAGTAGTGAAAAAACCATGGGCATCAAGATCGTTGCCGGCCCCGGTCAACTGCATGCTCAGATCATATCTTCCGTCTGACGGACTGTAGGTTTGAACCGCCATGTTCCCCAGCGGCTGATCGTACATTGCCAGGTTGCTGATCTCCCCATCAGCTATAATCCCGTAACCCACTTCTTTCTTTTTCAGCAGTATGTTACCATCAACCAGTCCCTCCACCAGGTTTCCCTCTTTCTCAATGATTCCCGATAACTGATCCAAATCAAAATTCCTTATCTCAATATTCAGATCATCGTTGAACCGGTTGCCTGCCGATGTTATATTTATTTCACGCGTACCGTTTTGCATAAACAGGTGATGAATACGTACTCCCGATTTTCCAAATTCAATAAAATGATCATCGTCTATTCCCCAGCGTTGATCGCCCAGGTAAAATTCCCCCGGATCTGCCACAAGTCTGAAAACACTGCTATCCCGGGTAATCTGGGTCCTGCATGCGAACTTCCTGACCAGGTCATCACCCATAGATGAAATCCCTGCCTCTAATTTGTTATCCTCCATCTTCCCGTCCAATAGAACATTATCTATTTGAATTTGCGGGGTAGTGATGCTGCTGCCTGAAACTGCCCACGTCAGAGCCTGCTGCACCGTATGTATATCCAGAACAAAATCTTTGATCTCCACTTCTCCGTAAACGATCTTATGCATGTTCCCATGCATAGTTAATTCCCCTGCTGCTCCGTCAAAGTTGCATTCAATAACCCCCGGTTCTAATGCAGTCAACTGCGGCAACAATACCTGCGAAAGTATAGGATGGTTGTAGAGTTGCAGTGCAAAATGAAACCCGGATGGATCCCTCTCCGCTTCCATCCGGCTACTGTCTGTGAATGAAAAATATTTATTCGAATAAACCAGCAATTCCGGCAATATTCCGGCAGGGGAAACAGTTCCTGAATAGTTCAGATCCAACATGTCACTCCAGATATTGATTTCACTGCTGCCTGGTTCATTTACTGAGACTACCTGCAGTTTATCCATCTGATATATATTCTCTTCCATGGCTACTACAATGTTGCTGAAATCCATACTCCCATTCATGTTTTCCAAACCAGATCCCGTCAACGATCCTTCCGCTTTCATCCCAATACGAATATCATCCTTCGTGAAATTGAGTCTTTGAAGATCCGCTCCCTGAAGTTCAATACTAAAACTCAACTTTTCCTTCCCGCTTACCAGTATTGCAGATCCCTCTATATCCATCTCCACATACGCATCACGCACCTGGATCCTCCCTTCCAGTTCCTGCCCTGCAAAGGTCCCTTCCAACAGCAAATCACTGTATGTATACCGGTTCAGGTGAACCTGCGATACCTTAGCTTCAAACGATGCCTCAAGGCTCTCCTTATCCTTTCCGCTCCCGGAAACTGATGCGGTGCATGTAACTGGTCCAAACATTGCTGTGTCATTGAGCAATCGGCCCAGGTCGAAACCGATAACCTCCAGTCCGCCCCTGAAATTTTCACGGCTGTCCATGGTCCCATAAATCTGGGCATTACCAAAACTACTGTGCATCATCATGGCAGACGTAAAGTCGGTTAACTTTCCTTCAAACTGCAACCGTATACTGATATTGGATGGCAGGGATATCTCTTCAGGAACAATCACTCCCACTATCATCTCCATATCCTGCCTTCCCGTAGTAAGCTGCATATCCGGCAAGCTATAGCTGGCTCCTTTTATATCCGGCAATCCTGTAATTGAAAAGTCTCCTGTCAGCATGGTTTGGCCACCCGTGGTAATAATCATCTCCTCTCCCTGGAGATCGTCCACTGTTCCGTACACCCTCCCGGATATTGTGCTGATGGAACTGTCACTACCCGCCAATGGTCCTATTGCAAGCTCAGGAACAAAGTAAAACAGATCGGAATGACGGATCTCTGTCTTTTTCATATCCAGCAAAAACTTCACCAATGCAAGGGAATCACGCATCTCCTGCAACGAGGTATACCCAATGTCCAGATCCGCTTCGATTGCCGAGTGAATAGTTGCCAGGCTCAACCCCCGGATGGAAATGGAATCGGGCTCCATTCGGATATCGGCCTCAAAATTTGTAATGGAGAAATTATTCTGATCAGTGGCAGAAAATTTCTCCAGGGAAATTTTTTT
Source organism: Bacteroidales bacterium (assembly GCA_040880545.1). Taxonomy (GTDB): domain Bacteria; phylum Bacteroidota; class Bacteroidia; order Bacteroidales; genus M55B112. Next base: position 6,351 of record JBBDIE010000022.1, read on the forward strand.
CAAACCGGGTGAATATAACAGCCCCGTCGCATGGAGCGTTAGGTGGCGGAACTGCATACTGTTTACATCAAATGCTCCTTCGTACTCCGGTGAATCTGGCACCATGTACACCAAAGAATTGTCATCCATCGTCACACGCCCCACCGATATATTCAGGTTGGGGATCTTTGTACCGGGATTATCAACCACCATGACCGTATCACTGTCTCTCTCACTCAATTCCCGCTGATATCGAATATCATTTTTTGAAATGTTTATGTCATTTATTGATATATGATTGTTATGCAGATCCATCAATGCGTCCTCAATTCCGAACCGGGTAATGGCTGCTTCAAGGAATTTCCTGCCATGATTGTCGTGGTATATGATTTCCGAATTACTGATCCGTATCCTGCCTGCCCATATTTTTGGTATAAAGTCTTCCTGGTTAACAGGCGTAGAAACGGAAGATTCACCAGTCTCCACTTTCACCTTCAGTCCATTCAGATCAAGTGATGTGATACGGTAATTGGATTGTTCCACATCAATCTCATCCGGCTTCAGTTTCATATCCTCAACAAATACATCAGCTTCCACGCCACCATAGGCATCATCAAATAGAAAACTGCTGCTTTTCATGCGTACCTGCCCAATGCTGAATGTCCGGATTGCAGATGGGCGCGATAGCTCCGCCTGTTGTTTCTCGGGTTCACTGAAAGCAGAAATCAGAAAATCGTAATTGAAGACCGTATCTTCAGGATTTCGGGCAATACTGAGCTGAACCTCATCCATCACAAGCCGGTTAATACGAACATTACCCCATATCAACTGCCTGAAAGCCAGGTTTACCTTTACCGAACCTGTGTACAGTAAAGTATCCTTCATACGGTCCTCCAGGAAGAGCCCCCGGATCACCACCGATTTTGGAAACCTGATGCGGATATTCTCCACTTCCACCCTGGTCCGGGTCCTTTCACTCAGTGAAACTGTTATTTTCTGAACTATCTTATTCTGAATGGCAGGCAGTTGTACCAACCCGCCAAGCAGCACAATCAACAGTACAAAACTCACAACAACCTTTAATACTATGTTGATAGTTTTCCTTATAATTGATCGTATTTTGGCCATCATCTCCCCTTATTCCCAAATCTGAACCCAAGTTACTATTTATTCAGCATCTTATTGTAGAAACATCGGGAGGGGGGCCTTTTTTGAACATCAGGAGGATACATTAAAAATGCTTTTTTTACTACTCACTCCCCGGTCTCAACTCCCCACCCCCACTCTCCTCCAAAATAACCACCTCCTGCGGATCTCCATAATAAATCACATTCCCCAGGGTATTCATTCTTACTTCCAGCTTTCCGCTCACATTCACCGAACAATCGCCGATTGAATTATTATAGACATAACAATTCACTGTCTCTAACCCCGAACCGTCTGCAATACTGCTTCCACGGGGCCAGTAATGTGCATAACCTGCTTTACCGCT
>JBBDIE010000023.1:0-1418 GCA_040880545.1 Bacteroidales bacterium
GTCGGTGTCTCCCCCCTCTCCACGTGGAGAGGGGGGCCGGGGGGGTGAGGTGTGCAAGCTCCCTCTCTGGTTAAAAAAAGTCCCTCACTGTGAATACACCGTCTATCCACCATCAACCAAAAAAACCATTCCCCAAAAAAACATTTCCCTCCTCCATTTTTTCAAATCTATCGAAAAACCAGTTAATCATCCTTGCAAATTTAAATTATTATTTTATATTTACAAGGATGAAATACGTCCAACGACATATTGAAGATGCGATCCGAGGTGCCATGGAGCGTTCACCGGTCACCGCATTGGTCGGACCCCGGCAAGCAGGAAAATCGACATTGGCAAGGTACATCCTGGATCACCCGGGAGATGCTGTTTATCTTGACCTTGAAAGGCCATCCGACCTTCAGAAACTCAATGATGCAGAATGGTTCCTTACATCCCAGAAAGACAAGCTGATCTGCATTGATGAAATACAGCGAAAACCAGAACTGTTCCCGCTAATCAGAAGTCTGACAGATGAATGGAAGCAACCGGGGAAATTTCTCGTTCTCGGGTCTGCATCGAGGGATCTGCTCCGTCAAAGCTCTGAATCCCTGGCCGGAAGAATCTCATATCAAAAGTTGACCCCATTTCTCTGGAAGGAGATCTCAGGAAATACATCCATTGAAACCTACCTGTTCAGGGGCGGCTTCCCGCGCAGCCTGTTGGCCAACAATGATGCACAATCACTCGCCTGGCGTGAGGATTTTATCACCACATTTCTGGAACGTGATCTCCGCCAGTGGCAGGGATTCAATCCGGTGACCATGCGGAGGCTCTGGCAGATGTTGGCCCATGTAAACGGTCAGACCGTTAATTACTCCCTTCTGGGGAATTCACTGGGTGTAAGCAATGTTAGCATAAAAAACTATATCGACCTGCTTGAGGCAACTTTTATGCTTGAGGTTGTACCACCTTACCATTCCAACACAAAAAAAAGAATGGTGAAGTCACCCCGCATTTATATCTCCGACCAGGGAATAACGACTGCCTTGCTGCATCTGGAAAGTTTTGAAGCGCTTTTCGGCCATCCGGTCATCGGTGCAGTATGGGAACAAACAGTTCTCACGAATCTTAAAGGCTGTTTCCCTTCAGGTGAATACTATTATTACAGAAGCTCCGGTGGTGCTGAGGTTGATTTTGTAATGAAACACAAAGGCAGAACCTTTGCCATAGAATGTAAATCTTCACAATCCCCAAAACCATCAAAGGGATTCTATAGTGCAACCGAAGACATCAATCCGGATCACTCCTACATCGTTGCACCGGTAAAGGAGGGTTGGCCGGCGAACAGGACGACCGATGTGATGAATCTGGATGAGATTATCCATACAATTGGTGAGGTTTAACCGAACTTAAACCTTTTTAACCACAGAGATGAAGGG
>JBBDIE010000024.1:0-7755 GCA_040880545.1 Bacteroidales bacterium
GACGGCCACTACCGTTTAGAGGCTGTAATCAGTGTAAAGTGGCTGGATATAATGTTCGAGATCAAGGCGTGCAAAAATTTTATTCCGCAGTATACTAAAGGTATATGAGGAAATAAAATTTTTGTAACAACGCCGATATCGGACATTATATACAGCCACTACCCGTTTACATGTCTTTCCGCATGATAGGAAGACCGCACCAGCGGATGACTCTCCACGAACGAGAATCCCATCCCCAGACCCTCCTGCCTGTAAAATTCAAATACCTCGGGCCGCACATATTCAACAACCTGTGCCAGGTTTGAATCGGGCTGCAAATACTGCCCTATCGTAACCACCCTGCAGCCTGCCTCCCGCAGATCATGCAGTGTCTGCAAAACTTCTTCCTGCTTCTCCCCTAGTCCCAGCATGATGCCCGATTTTGGCACAATGCACGATCCGGCTATCTGACTGATCACCTTCAGGCTGGTAGAGTAATAGGAATTGCTCCGGATGCTGGGTGTTAAACGCTCCACGGTCTCCACATTGTGTGAGATCACTTCCGGTTTGGCATCAATCACCAACTGCACGTGCTCCTCCACACCGTTAAAATCAGGAATAAGCACCTCCAGGGTCGTATCTTCATTTCTGAGTTTGATCATCTTGATGGTGGCTGCCCAGAACTTTGCCCCGCCATCTTTCAGATCGTCCCGGTTTACGGAGGTCACTACGGCATGTTTCAATCCAAGTGTTTTGATGGTATCTGCCAGCCTCCCCGGTTCTTCCCAGTCCAGTGGATCAGGAATCAGGTTCTCTACATAGCAGAACCTGCAATTACGGGTACACTTGGATCCCATGATCATGAAGCTGGCCGTTCCTGCGTTCCAGCATTCCCCCTTGTTGGGACAATTGCCGCTGGAACAGATCGTGTTCAGATCATTTTCCCTGATAAGGTTCCTGACCTTCGAATAGTTCTCTCCTTTGGGCATCGGCACCTTCATCCACCGTGGCAGCCTGAATACTGTATCGTTCACCTCCATAAGTTCTTCCTCGCTATATTATTTCTGCTTTCATCACCGGGCTCTCCCCGGCCATCATATCATTCATTACCACATCCACAAACCGGTTGGTGGTGGTATCGTCGACTTTAAACTCAACGGGCAGATAATGCTCACCATAGCCGGACGCCATATTTCCTTCGTTCACTTTTTCAATTAATACCCGTTGCCTCTTCCCGATCATAGATCGCATATATTCCCATCTTTTCTCTTCCGAGATCTTCCTTATTACCTCGCTCCGTTCCGCCATCACCTTTCCCGGAACCTGATCCCCCATCCTGTCGGCCCGGGTACCTTTTCTCCTGGAATACCTGAAAGTGTGGATATGAGAAAACCGTGCATCGCTGATAAAGTCCACTGTTTTCTGGAAATCAGCATCGCTCTCGCCCGGGAAACCAACGATAATATCGGTTGTAAAATTGAAATCAGGGATGGCACTCCTGAACCGCTCCAGGGTCTCCCTGAAATACTGTGCACTATACATGCGCCTCATCTTCAGCAGCACCTGTTCAGAACCGCTTTGCAGGCAGAGATGCAGATGGGGAGCCAGTTTGGGGTGACTGAAAAGCCCGGGGAAATCATCGCTGAAACCATCCGGCTCAAGCGACGAGATACGGACCCGGAAGTCGCCGGGTAATTCCAGCACCCTTTCAATAACATGCTCGAAGTTTAATCCATCGTGGCGGTACCTGCCAATATTCACACCTGTGATCACCACCTCCCTGAAACCATTGTCCACCACCCTGCGTACATTGTCAAGTATATCAGTTATGGGACGGCTCACTGCCTTTCCTCGTACAGATGGGATAATACAGAAACTACAATAATTATCACACCCGTCCTGGATCTTCACTGATGTTCTGGTGTGCAGGCTTTTCTGAACCGTATCGAATCCAAACCTGTTTCCCATGAGCTTGTCAGGATGGATCAGTTCACCGGAAAAGTGACTGTCAACAAGTTCCACAATCTGGCTCTTTCGGTCATTGTCCACCACATAGGTAATCTGCTCCTGTCCCTCCAGTTTCTCTTTGTAATTATCTGCCATGCAGCCCGTTACAACCACCAGCGACTCCCTGTTCTGTGCAGCTGCATGGTTAATGGTGTGTCGCGACTTCTGATCACTCTGATTGGTTACGGTACAGGTATTGATGACGGTCACATCCGCCTTATCCCCGAAATCGACCACCTGGTAACCTGCATTGTGGAAACTGGTCACCAGCGCATCTGTTTCGAACTGATTCAGACGGCAACCCAATGTTTTAAATGAAACTTTTTTCAGGACTTTCATGCCATTCCAACTTCACATTTTTAAAAGTATACTTCCGTAAACAGCTGATCGTGTCTGTAACCTTGTGCCCGGAGAATATCCATGGCATCATAGATCATATTGCTGTTGCCGCAAAGATACACTTTATCCGCTTTTTCTTCGCTGTCTGTCAGCAGGTAATCTGTGATCCGGCCATTGAAATCGCCTTTATTGCCGCGGGATGTGCATGCGAAATATCGTCCGTCCCGGTAATGCTCCCGGTCGTATGATTCATGAATGTTCCGGATGCCATGAATAATCCGGTAATCGGTATCCGGATAGGATTCTATAAAACTGTGAAATGGTGCTATTCCTGTTCCGGAAGCGATAAACAGCAGTTTCTCCCCCTTTTCGGGTTTCGCATCGGTAAGAAAAAAGCCATAGGGGCCCTTCACACTAAGTTCTTCGCCTAACTGTACATTTTTCAGTTGGGTACTCACCAAACCATCATCCACCTCTTTGATCAACACCTCCAGCGATTCATTTTCCAGTCCGCTGTAGATCGAATATTCCCGGTGCTGTCCGTTCCTCTTAAGGCCCAGGTTAAGATGTTGCCCGGGTACAAATTCCATGGCTCCTCTTGCAAACCTGAGCACATAGGTTGACTCATTCAAATGCCGCACATTCTCCAATATAAATTGATCCACTGTTGTTATAGTATTCACTGTAATTAATTATGTTAAAAACCTCTATTTCTGACAATTATATATTAAATAACAATTCCGATATCAATGCTCCAGGACCCGCCAGGATTTTCATCGCCTTATACGAATGATCCTGTATGAGGGGTTCATTTAGCAGATTTCGTTTAGAATAATAAACGCTCAGATAGCAAAATGTTCAATGAAAACTGGCGCCAGCTGTTTTTAAGCATGCTTAAACAGTGGTTAACAAGCAACTAAAGGAATACCCGGTTTAAACCACCGGCACCTTCCAGGGCTTTCGGTATTGGGGAATAAGGTAGCGGTCCGCATCCTTATCATTTTTGAACCTGTTGTTCTGGCTGTCCCAGTACAGGCGCCGTCCGGTTTTATAGGCGATATTCCCCAGGTGACATGTCCGGGCAACCCCGGCGGCAATTTCCACGGGGCAGTTGAGTGCCGTACCATTTTTGATGGCCGAAGTAAAATTAGCCATGTGGTTGTCCAGCCCTCTACCGTCGCCCCTGATCAGGTCCACCTTTTCTAGTGTGGGGTTGCCCCCTTTGGGTTCGGGAATCACTTCCCATCCGCCCCGGTCAACCACCAGCGTTCCTTCATTACCCACAAATCCAACACCATGCGACCTGCCGTAATAGCCACCATCGATCCCTATTCCATGGTCCCAAAGCATGGTAAATCCATCGAATTCAAAGATCGCCTGCTGGGTATCGGGTGTTTCCGTGGCATCCTGTGGATAGGCAAACTTTCCACCCATGGACATCACCGATTTGGGTGCGTACTGCTTCATTCCAAACAATGCATAGTCCACAATATGCACTCCCCAGTCGGTCATCATCCCGCCCGCATAGTCCCAGAACCACCTGAAATTAAAATGGAACCTGTTTTGGTTAAAGGGACGTTCTGGTGCCGGACCGAGCCAAAAGTTATAGTCTACCCCCTGGGGTACGTCACTATCGGGCACCACGGGAACAGACTTCATCCAGCCCTGGTACGACCAGGCCCTGACGGTCCGTATCATCCCCAGTTTTCCTGAATGTACGTATGCAATGGCATCCTGCCAGTGCTTATCGCTGCGCTGCCACTGTCCCACCTGGGCAACGGTACCATACCGGTTTACGGCCCGCTCCATGATGTTGCACTCTTCGATGGTATTGGCCAGGGGCTTTTCGCAATAGATGGCATACCCAAGTTCAGCAGCATTTACAAATGGAATGGTATGCCAGTGGTCGGGAGTTCCGATAATGATCACATCCAGCCCCTTGTGCTCCAGCATATCCCTGAAATCGCGGTATCCTTTTGGTGCGCTCCCCTGAATTTCCTTTACATCGTTAATCCGCTGCTGAAGCACCTTATCGTCCACATCACACAAAGCGGCACATTCAGTATTCGGAAGTTCCAGGAAAGCCTTCAGATCGGCAAATCCCATTCCTTTCACCCCGATCACCCCGCATACCAACTTATCGTTGGCACCCAGGATCCCGGCATGCAAGGTAGGAAATGTTGAAAGTCCAAGTGCCGCCGAAGCCACGGCGGAGGTTTTGATAAAGGTGCGGCGGTTAGTCATAGCAGGTGGTTTTTTAATTACAGATTACTAATGTAGTGAAAATATCAATTATGAATCAGGGAAACGATTATTTTCGGAAGTGAATCAGCAGGAGCGCGCTCCTGCTGTTGAAGAAGAATCAATTGAAAAAGAAAAAATAACCGTGACTAAATAATTTTACAGAAAAGAAGTTGCACAACTGAAAGACATCATAAGTTACTATAAAATACCACAATCTGAGTTTAGAAAAGGTGTATTCAGATGCAGGATTATTCAAATATGTATGCCAATGCTAAAGATAATTCCATTGGATATATCCTGCCTTTGTAGTCTTTATTTACTTCAAAGATTAGATTCTTGTACTTTGGTTTAATTATCGAAATTAAAGACAAATTGTAAATTAGACTCCATCTGAAATTTCTCCTATGAAGACGTAGGCCTGTATAACCTGACAAATTGTAATTTCTGAACCAAATGTCTTCAAATTCTGATCCTGAAAAATTTGTTGGATCAAGCGCTAATATAGCATTTGCTATGCCAAATGAAACATATGAATTGTATTTTTTTGTCAAAAGGATTCTTTTATTGTAGGATGTTCTGAAATCAAAATAGAACAAGGTTAAACCATGACCCTCAATATAATTGTTGAGTTTATATTCATAATGGTCTCCTCTTTTTGAGAGCATTAAATCTAACTCAAAGTAATCTTCATTTTTAAGGTATCTGTATGTAAAAATACCAAAATGCATTGGAATTGCAGGTCCATTGTTGTAGCTATAGAAGTCTATAACAGTACAAATACCTGAACCTATTTCAACGCCACCATTAAACGAGTGATGCTTACTTTGAGATATTAGTTCATTCTGACAACCCAGGCAAATAAAGCTGGTTATTAGTATAATGTAAATTATTTTCATACTTAGTGGCTGCAAGAAAACTCCATTTTACTCACAGAGTGTTTATTTTATTTGTGTTCGTGAGCTAAAGGTTCTGCGTTACGCTTGTCTGAAAACTCGTCATTTACGATTAGTAAACTCCTCATTTTCAGACTTCGCAAGCCTTGAAAATGGAGTATTCTTACTAGCCACTGGCAAAAAGACTTAGTTTTCTTTCAAGCACTACTTAGGTAAATGGATCTGGAACTTTGAGTCCCAGATCCTGAAAAAATTAATCACATGTAATATCAGAGACATCACATGAAATAGCTAGCCTATCTCCAGTAACTACAGCAGGAATAGTGCTATAATCGGTGGCATTAAAAACTACTTCAGAATCAAGACCATCAAGCCTATTTGTTGCTGAATAGTATATTTGCCAAGAATATGAGCTTGCAGTTCCACCATCTCGGTATGCTTTCGATGCACATTCATTCCTGTTTTGCCAAGAGGACTTTTTGCAAGTATACCCTGATGATAAGTTAATATCAACTCGGCCCAAGGCTGGGGACTGACTTATTTTTGCTTTCATTTTGTATAATAAAGGGGTGTCAGAATAGAATAATTCAACATAAATTGTAGATGTATAGCAGGGCCACCAGTTACTGTCAGTTCTATCACCACATGCATCAAAGGCTATAGATTTTAAGTCTGAATCATAGGGTGCATTATTAAATAAGATATCTAAAACTGAATGATTCCAGGTGAATTCAAAATTGACACTCTTGAGGCCATGATCAGTAATTTTTTCAACATCTATTCCCTTATTGTAAAAATCTAAGGTGAACTTGTGATTTTCGATTATTATCGCCCCTTCAGGATTTAGAAGAGCAAAGATCTGAGGGTCTTTTAGAGGCAACTCCTTGCCATTCATTTCGTACTCTTGACGAAAAGAATTAAAAGAAAGGAACTGTTCAAAATCTCCATATTCATATTCCTGCATCTTGGACATGTAATCTAATAATTTTTCGTAATCCTCTAATGTAGCCTAATTCAATATATTATCATCAATATTAAAATTAATCGCATCCATAGAAGGGAATTGGGATTCAGGGATATCTTGCCCATCTATAGATTTTTTTCACACGAGAATGACAAAAGTATCAAAACCAATATTACTGCAAAAAATGATATGTACTTGATTTCTGTTAGTGTTTTTTTCATCTTTGTAATTGTTAGATTAAAACTTATGTTTTCCTCACCCTCAAACCTTTTGCGAGATCTTGGGGGTGAGTTTTTTTATATTATTTTGATGAGGGGATTCTTTACGCTCCTTTGACCTATGTGCCTGGCACACATTCAAAAACAGATAGGCTATTTCTGATTCGTATCGGTAAAATTTAATGAAGCATCGATTGAAATTTTGGAATTGTCAGGGTACAATTTTAGAATTACAGATCAAACACTTCAGGCTTTAAGTAAAATTAATAAAAAAAAAACGATACAGCCAAAAAAATGACTCATAATATTTAAGGAATACGCTTTATTATCATCATAAATCACCCGGCCCACCCTTCCCGGTCCAGGTTCCTGTAATTCACAGCCTCAGCAACATGCGATGTTTCAATGTGTTCAGTTCCCTCCAGGTCGGCGATGGTTCTGGACACTTTCAAAATCCGGTCGTAAGCACGGGCCGATAATCCCAGTTTATCCATGGCATTTTTCAGGATCGCCTGGCTGTCGGCTCCCAGGGCACAGTATTTTTTCAGCATGGGGGTGGTCATATGGGAATTGGCATAAACACCTTTGATTGCTGCAAACCGTCTCTCCTGTACCTGCGCCCCTTTGATCACCTTTTTACGGATCAGGTCGCTGGACTCGGCCTCTTTTAATTCCGACAACTGCTTGAAAGGTACCGGTACCACCTCAATATGTATATCGATACGATCCAGCAGTGGCCCGGAGACCTTGTTCAGGTATTTCTTGACCATCCCGGGACTGCAGGCGCACTCCTTTTCGGGATGGTTAAAAAACCCGCACGGACAAGGGTTCATGGATGCCAGGAGTACGAAGTTGGCCGGGTAATCAACCGTGAATTTGGCCCTGCTCACTGTAATGAACCGGTCCTCCAGGGGTTGCCTCAGTACTTCCAGCACATTGCGCTTGAATTCAGGCAGTTCATCCATAAACAGCACGCCATTGTGTGCCAGGGAGATCTCCCCGGGCTGGGGTGAATTTCCACCACCCACCAGGGCCACATCAGAAATCGTATGGTGAGGTGCCCTAAATGGCCGGAGGGTTACCAACCCGGTATCCTGCGACATCCTCCCTG
>JBBDIE010000025.1:0-7635 GCA_040880545.1 Bacteroidales bacterium
CAGAAGATTCTTGTCAGTTTTTTTATGAATGCGAAAATTGCCATCAACTGTTGAAGCCCTTGCAGGGCGATTGTTGCGTCTATTGCTCGTTTGGTTCAGTGAAATGCCCCTCTCAGCAGGCTTAGAGTTATGGAAATTTTGTTCTTTTTTGTAAGGTTTGGGTCTAAGAGCGACTATTGTCAAAAATCTGGTAGTTTGAACCCTTCATTTATAAACGATGAAAAAAACCGCAAAAGAGAACTTATTACAACTTCGTGACCTGGTTCAGGTCATCGGTACTGAAAAGTACATTGCTCCTTCCGACATCCTTTCTGGCGCCACCATCGGGCAGCATATACGTCATATCCTGGAGTTTTACCTGCTGCTGATATCAGGATCTTTTTCAGGTAATGTCACTTATGACAAGCGCGAACGTGATCTTCGTCTTGAGAATGACCCGCATTTTGCATCGAAGGTGATCGACAGATTACTTTCGGGAATCAATACACTTGATTTGGGACAGGCGGTTAAATTTGAGGCGGATTACAGCTCAGAAGGAACGGTGCAGAAGATGATTTCCAGTTCCGTAGGCAGGGAACTGGCGTACTGCATTGAACACAGCATTCATCACCAGGCCATCATCAAGGCAGGATTGATTGACCTTAATCTGGCAACGCTTGTGAATAGTCAGTTTGGTGTGGCATATTCTACCATTCGTTATCGAAATGACTCATGTGCACAGTAACATACATACCACCGGTTAACGGGAACAGCTTTATCTTAACTTCAAACCGGGATGAAAGCATTTACAGGCAGACGCTGCCGCCTGCCAGGCACCGGGGAAACGGCTCGGCACTTTGGTTTCCGCAGGATATTCGTTCCGGAGGGTCCTGGATCGCCGCGAATGAGACAGGTAGGCTGTGTTGCTTGTTAAACGGGGCCTTTGTTCCCCATGAAAAGATGGAACATCATACCCTGAGCAGGGGGAAAATACTAAAGGAGATGACAGTAGTTCCTACCGTGGTGCATGGCTACTTTAAGAACAGGGATCTAACCAATGTAGAGCCTTTTACAATTGTAACCCTTGAACATGAAAATGGAGTAATCACCCATTTAAGTGAATGTATTTGGGACGGATCCGGAAAATTTTACCGGGAACCTGATTGGAAACAGCCCTATATCTGGTCGTCTGTGACGTTGTACGGAGAAGAACACAGGGACATCCGGAGGATGTGGTTTCAGAAATTTTTCAAGGAACATCATTCCCATATATCTCCGGATAAGGTATACAGTTTTCATACAGGAACCCATACAAATAATACAGCCCTGAACGTAATCATGCAGCGTGAGGGCGGATTAAAAACAGTAAGTATTACCCAGGTGACTACACAGGACGGAAAAATGCTGATGAGATATTCTGATCTTATTGAAAACAAAAACCATGAGATTGAAATATGAAAGTCGGGAAAAACATAACGGGGTTTGCCATTGCCATTGCCTGGCCCCAAACCTACTGCAAGGAGCCAGGTGCATGGTATGATCCCGTTACACGATGGCTGGGAATCAGCAGGAATAATTATTACAGGGCGGGTCATGCTGCTTTGGTTCTAATAGAGGGGAATGGAGATATCTGGCATTACTTTGATTTTGGCAGATACCATGCACCATTCAGGCACGGCAGGGTACGGAGTGGAGTGACAGATCACGAGCTTAGAATGATGACCGTTCCAAAAGTTTCCGCTGATGGGACCACGATACATAATTTCAGTGATATCCTGACAGAGCTGCAATTAAACGAGGGATGTCATGGTGAAGGCAGACTATATGCTTCCTATTGTCATATTGATTTTCAGGCAGCGTTTCAAAAAGCCCTGCAACTTCAGAATGCGGGTCCATTACCTTACGGTCCTTTCATTCGTAATGGCAGCAATTGTTCCCGTTTTGTCAACACGGTGATCCGTGCAGGTAAACCGAAATGGAAATTCTGGCTACGGTTGAGATATATTGTTCCGCTTACACCGACACCCATGAACAACGTTAATTCGCTGGAACACAAAACCATCCTTCCGGTGATTCGGTCCACAGTTCCGTTCAAACCATTACGAAGCCTCAACAGGGAAGAGTTGTTGTCCACCATGCCGCAGCCCGGCAGAGGACCCGGGATTCCGGAGAATGCCCAATGGCTGAGCGGAGAGGGAGCAGGTTCGTGGTTTTTCTTTAATACGGATCAGGGCACACTTAACGTAACAAGATATTCACCGGACGGAAAGGTGGAATGCAACGGGGTGTTCGAAGGGACAGGCATCGGGCATATAACATCCGGAGATCAATTTACGGTTGATTATCCAAGTGATTGTAATAAAGTGCTGTTGAAGAACGGCACCAGGAAACTCAGATTTACCAGGAAGAGGAAGGAATAACTACTCAATTACCAACAGTTCGGTCCTCATCGTATTGTTAATTTTCACATGTATAATATACGCACCTTTAGCAAACCCGTTCAGGGGAAGCCTGAGGGTGTGCGTTCCGGGCATCCATTGCTCATTCTCAATGAAATGGTGAAGCTTACGTCCGCTTGCATCGAAAACGGATACAGTTACATCGGCCGGTTCCTCTGTTGCAAATTGAATGGTAGCAATTGAAGAAGCAGGATTGGGAAACAATCTGAAATTTTTCAACGGGTTGCCATGGTCAACGGATGTTTCGCCAGGTATAACGGCTACTTCATCGCTGTTCTGGCTCTCTTCACCGGCACTGTTCACTGCCCTTACCATATAGTAGTAAGTTGTTCCATTGATTAATGAACCATCCTGATAGGTTGATTCTGATATGATTTCTGTATGTGGTTTTTCATACCCGGTACCTGACGTAAGGGAACGATACACATTATATCCCTGCAGATCCGATTCGGTATTATCGTCCCAGTCCAGTGTCACCGTTTGGCCCCCTGGTGTGGCCGTCAAATTTGCCGGTGCTTCAATACGGGCATAGGCAAGCTCACTGAAATAGAGGTAGTCGATCTTCGTGACAATTTCCTCCGATACATACTGGTAAAAGCGAAAAAAATTTATGGCACTCAGATCAGGATTGCCATTTACCGATGCATCACCGATCCTGAGATGCAGTTCGTTCCATCCATTAGAAAGATTCAGATCAGCGACGTTCCAGCTGTACTCGTCCGTATCGGGTCTGCCGGAGCTGGTTATTTCAATCTGCCCCCCGCCATTGAATGTGCTTACATCGGATACATAGAGCCAAAAGTTAAAATAGCTGTTTTCATCACAAAAGGTGTTCACAGGGGTTTCAAATAATTTTTTGAACTTATCCGTTCCAGATCCTGTGCACGAGAGAGCGGCAAATCCTTCCATTTTATTTTCTGAATCGAGAACCAGGCCATTGGTGGATTTCCATCCGGTTACCTCATCACAGTAATCAAGTACGACAATATCGGTGGGTCCGCCCGCTGCTCCTGTTGTGAAGCTCCAGAGCGGCCCCTCGGTTTTACCTGACCCGTTGGTTTCATCAATGTGCCAGTAATAGGTTGTATTGGGTTCAAGTTCACCGGGATTGAACGAAGTAGTAAACTGGTAGGTCATGGAGTCCGGGTTTTCAGAAGTACCAAAGTATATATGGTGAGATACAGCATGTGCACCCGCAGTCCAGCCCACTGAGGTATTTGTTCTTACCTCAGTTTGGTTATGTACAGGAAACGGATTGCTTGTCTGGCCTGGAAGTCCTTCGAACACATTGCTGATGTTTACATCGCCCATATCCACTTCCGCAGATCCGGCTCCGTGCCGTACAACTACAGGATAAGTTCCTTCTGACAGCCCAGATATCATGTACGTGCCTGCATCATCAGGTGTGGAATATGGGAAAGTTGCTCCTCCGTCAATACTGATCTCAATAGTGGTTTCCCCTGGGAAAGCTGGAAATATAAATTCCATGGCACCCTGGTTATTATCATTTGCCTCATCGGTAATTCTGATGGTCATGATCCCTTCAGGAGGTGTTCCCAGAATTGGTTCAAGCGGTTCGTACCCCCGTACTACCTGGGTTGCCAGGCTGGCGGTTCTCAGGTACCAGTCGCTGGGCAGATCATACCCATCTTCATCCAGCGGGAGCCAATATCCTTCCCGGGGGAGCATTTCGTCGTTCTCTGCCAGTTTGAACATGGCGGTTCCTTCATCGATCTCATCGAACATAGCGATGTAGACACTTTTGACATCTACGGGTATCACATCGTTCACTTCGTTCCAGATATACTGTCCGCCATCCCTGGGATCCTTATTTGGAGTCGAGCTGGGCTCGGGGTACTTCAGGTTGTGCCATGAAAAACCGGGATGCACCACGGGCATGTAGTCCACGTTGTTATCATCTCCCCACTGTTGTCCTCTGTTGTAATTGGTACTTCCCGAAAACCATGGGCTGATCACATCTACCTGCTTAAATGCTTCCTGGAATTCAGTTCGATCGTAGAAATTCCACATCACACCCAGTTTTATGGAGGCCCGGTACCTTGGTTCCTGATTGTTCTTAAAGAAATCGATCATTTCTGCCAGTTGGGCAGCAGTAGCTTCATCTCGTACAGAATACCCCCATAGCGATACCAACGGCAGCCCGCGGTGGTGCAGGTACTGGTCGCTGTTGGTCACACCGATGTCATCCACCAGGTGCATCCAGTCTTGTTTCATATCCTCCACGCGATTCGCCACCCCGTCATACATGATGGCAAACACGCGACCATATTTTTCACTCCCTTCCATAATGTGTTTGGCCACTGTATCCTTGTGGGCCATTCCCTTTTGATTGTCAGCATTTGAAATAAAACGCTGCAGGAACACCCCGTCCAGGTTATAGTCGCGCACCCACTTCATGTGCCGTACAACGGTATTCCTGTTGTGCGATGAGAACACTGGTGCCATTGAGCCATCAGGAAAGGTGAGGTGTGCATCGTACTTTTCATCGGCTCCATATTCGCGCATATCGGGATACATATCTACTGTTGAGTTGATGGGTTCGTAGAAATTGCCCCAGTGGACCCATCCCAGTCCGGCGCCATCATCCGGATGGTTGAACCACCCCTGGTAGCCGAACATCACCTTTCCGTCGAGCGTGGAATTATCCACAACCGGCACATCCAGTACGGGCCATACCGGCTTGAGCTGTGAAGGGGTAAAACGGATAAAATCAATTTTTGCAGTAACAGGTCCGGACAGTGTCTGATGGATCCGGAAGTAATTAATACTGTCCAGGTTGGCACCACCACCTACCTGAAGTGCAGCACTCATTTGCAATTGCAGATGGTTCCATCCGTCAACCAGATCACTTTTGCTGAATGTCCAGAAGTGTTCCTGGTTGCCGGCAGCCCCGGAGCTGGATATCTCAATTTCCCCGCCATCCAGTTTTGTGGCATCTGAAACATACAGCCAAAAAGTGAGATAACCCGATGGGCCCATACCTGTCTGTGTACTTGAAAATGCTTTACTGAACCAGACGGATTCACCCGCCAGCGGTTCAGTCACCAATGACCCATTCCCCTCTTTTTTATCGGCCTGATCAACGGAAATGGCCTGCGCACCCTGCCAGCCTGTGATCACATCACAACGTTGAATAACCACCTGTCCGTGCAATGATATTATAGCTGTACATCCTATAACCAGCAGTAAAAGAGATCCTTTTGCAATATTAATTTGAAATATTTTTTTCATTACACTTGTTTTATATGGATTCTATAATGCTCATCCAAAATGAATACCTGCAGAACAAATTTGTCATGGCAATATTTACAGGGTCCTTACCGTAAAATATAAACCATGATAATGATAACATTGGGCCATTAATCAAAGATTAATTTTTTCAATTAATTGACTATTAATGGTTGTATTGTATTTTAATCTTTCGAAACGTTTCGCGATTCGTATCGTAGAAGGTGATCATTAATTAAGGAATTAAAATTAGTTAACATGAAAAGCATAATCAGTGTCATAATCATTGCAGGGCTCATAGCGGGTAGTTATGGGTGTGGTAATCCCGAAAACGGGGCCCCTGAAATTATTGGTGTTATTCCGGCTCTGGAAGCAACTTCCGTTGGGGCCACCCACAATTTAACCTGTGTTATTGAGGATGACGATCCCTCTGAACTATCCTTTCAATGGCTGAGTTCTGGCGGGCGTTTTCAGGGTGATTCAACGGGCCAGTCGGTTGACTGGATAGCCCCTGATACGGCTGGTGAGTGTACTATTACGATTACGGCGAGTGATGGTGATTTTTCTGATGAATACAGTTTTGAAGTGTTGGTCAGGGATCCCGATGAACCGGGAGATCTGACGGTGGGGGTATATTACTATCCCTGGTATGGGGGGAGTGATTTTCATGGAAGAAAATACCTGAGAGAGCACCTGGTGCCGGTGCAAACCCCGGAATTGGGAGAATACAGCGACCGTGATGCAGAGGTGATAGAACAGCACCTGTCATGGAGCGAGTATGCCGGTATAGGTTTATGGGTCAGTAGCTGGTGGGGACCGGGTAAAATGGAGGATGTCACATTGAAGGATCACATCCTGAAACACCCTGCCCTGGGTGATATGAAAATAGCGCTGTTTTATGAAACATCGGGCAGGATACCCGATTTCACCGATCTTTCGAATGTAAGGTCAGACATTGAATACATGGCAGAAACATATTTTGATCACCCCAATTATTACACCATTGATGGCAGACCGGTTCTGTTTGTCTATCTCACCCGGGTGTTGTCCGGAAAAGGAGTGCTGGAAGAGACAGTAAATATTATGCGGGCTGCTGCGGGGGATTCAGGTTTTGATATCTACATCGTGGGCGACCATGTTTTTGGCAAGCCGCCATCATCTACCGATCAGATCGTTTTGCTGGATGCCATCACCAATTACGATGTGTATGGAAGTTCGGGAGCAAGAATGTATGCTACACAGTGGTATGTGGACAGCTATTACCAGGCCCAGGCAGGCTGGAAATCACAGGCACTTACGGTGGGCACAGGTTTTATTCCTGCCACCGCTCCCGGGTTCAACGATACCGGGGTAAGGGACGGGCATATACCGTTGTCGCGCAAACTGACTGAAAACGATGAGTTTGGTTCTTTATTCAAGGCGATGGTGGATAAAGCGGTAACGCTGGTCGATCCTGCAACCAATAATCTGTTCCTGGTAACCTCGTGGAACGAATGGCACGAAGATACCCAGATTGAGCCGGTTACAGAAGCTCCTGCCACGGCAATAGACAACAGCGCCACACAACAGGATTACACCTATGGGATGGAATATGAAGGGTATGGAACACGGTACCTGGATATTCTCAAAGAGGCTGTTGGAAAATGATTGCCGGGAAACTGAAAAATTGCAGTTTCAATTCCTACTATGGCTTCTCCAAAAACTGAATATTGATAGAGGCAGGCGAAATTGTTTTATCGTCTCTTAGGAATTCCTCAGGCGTATAATCGTGTGTTAATTGTTCAATTGATTAAATTATTACAAGTGCATGACGGACCTTACACATTTCATTGCAGCTTCAAAAAATGGCAGAATGCTTATAATATTCATCTGAAAGTAAATTTTAATACTTCCACCTGTTAGCCAGCGCTACCAGTGAAAGCATCACAGGCACTTCGACCAGAACGCC
>JBBDIE010000026.1:0-22141 GCA_040880545.1 Bacteroidales bacterium
TGGTTGTCTGCTCCTGTTCAATCAAAGGTTTATCAAAATATTTCAGCACCCCCCATTTAAGTCTGGTGCGCCATGCATATTCACCGGTCATCAGGCTGTAGCGGGAGGGGGAACAGATGGAGGAGGAGGCGTAGGCATTGGTAAAGTTTATCCCATCCGCTGCCAGTTGATCTATGGCCGGTGTTGAGATACGGGTGGCTCCGTTACAACTCAGATCACCATACCCCAGATCGTCGGCAAAAATCAAAATGATATTCGGTTTTTGTACCCCGGGGGTTAACTTGTTATTTGAATTACAGCCAGATACAACGGCAGTGAGGCCGAAAGCCCCTGCCAGGAGAAGTTTGGTTGATACCGCCGGGTTTTTTACCCATTGTTTCATGCTTGTCATTTGTCCAAATTTTTGAGGATATATATTTAACTATTCTGATGGATACTCAAATGCGCCAATATCGGCTTTGTTATTCTGTGGAATGGATGTTCCGGATAAATCGACCTGATATCCCAGTACTCTCCCCGCATCTATTGCCGGGCTTCCGGAAGTAATGGAAAAATCGACCGCATTGTCCCCCTCCTGGTAATTCAATAACAACGGATCGGCAAAAACAGCCGCTCTGCCCGGACCCTCAAGTCCTATATTCAGTGATCCCGACGCTGCATGGTAAAGGTTGTTTTCGATAATGTTGCCGGGATTTGCATTTCCATTTTTGCCCAGATTGAATATGACTACATCGTTTTCAACCACAACAATGTTGTTGCGGATTAAATTCTGTGAATTATATTGCGTTATATTAAATACACCCCAGTCATTGACATTCACCTTTCGCCGGATAATCGTATTGTTTTCAATTTTGCAGTTCTTGCCGCGCCACAAAGCAATAAACTGCTGGTAATCATCACTTACATTGTGGTGTATCTCAAAATCCCTGTAGTCCGGCTTCTGCACCACATCCGACCAGGTAACTTCCAGGAAACCCTGACAATCCCTTGAGTAGTTATGATGAATGGAAATATTCGACTTGTTATTTCTTGCATCATCGATCTCAATGGCACCACCGTCGGCACCTCCTCCGTAAGCATCCGGCCCCCATGTGATATTCGGATCAACTGCACTATAGTTGAATATCCTGTTATAACTCACCTCCTGGTTATCGGCGCCAAGCCATATCCCGATAGGACCCCAGCTCCATCGCTTCAAGACTCTGTTGCAGTCATGAATATAATTGCTCTCTATACTGGCAAATGGACCGTAACTTTTGATCCCCACACCACAATCATATATCTCGTTGTTTCTTACAATACAATATTCAGCCTCTTTATCAATATAAACCGCCCCCAGTTCCCACATTGTTTCAAATCCCCCCGTGGTTTCGGGTAAATCCGCAACCGTACTATGAAAGTACAGGTTTTCAACAATGATGTAACTCCCCTGCAACCGGATGCAATTCCCGTAGTTTCCATTCTCCGGTTCGAACACCTGATTAGTAAAGGAAGGGGCAGGCAATTCCGCATCACCATAATCGGTTAACCTGATATAATCCTCAGCCGTACCTGAATCGGTTATATACAAAGGTCCCGTGAAGGCTGATCCCCGCTTGAAATGAATAACGGCCCCTGGTGAAAAGTTCAGCGTCTCCAATGCACCAGTCGATCTGAAAGGAGTGCGCTCAGTTCTTCCATTGTTTCTGTCATTTCCACTTTCAGAGTCCACATAATAGGTATTCTCCCATGGATTGTATGGCAGTTCAGGCATATCGTGAGGGTAGTTGAATTCAGCATTACAACTGACTATGAACAGCAGAAATATCATGCTTTTTACAAGTATCTTTAATTTTTTTCCAATCATTATCATCTCCATTTCAATAAATTGTCAGTTATCATTTAGCGCTCTGTATACCCTGAAAATGTCTCTTTATTCCTGGGTATACAGGTAAAATTACTCCTGTAAAATACATGAACAAACGTTTGTCCAAGATATGAAAAATATTTAGATCCCCCGTCATTTTCCTATAATTCATGCGTAAAAAATATTACCCGTTTCACATTAACCTGATGTTTGATAAATGAAGCATGCTACCTGTCATTGAATCAGCTCATTTCCAACCTGATTTCCCGTAATTTTATCCGTTGAAACCGGGTCTGTTGTTCCCCTGGTCAGCCATGCCCCTGTTTTACTTTTTAATCATTTATTTTATAGAGTATGCCCAGCGTCCTGATATCGGTGTTTTCATTAAAAATAACCCTCCCTTTTCCGTTATTTTCAGACAAAAATAATCTTAATTCATGTAATTTCGCAACCACATCTTCCCCAGCCAATCCTGAAGCACTTGCCTGCTGAAGTTCCAAATCCAGTTTCAGGTATTGCAGCATCGTTAACAGTGCCGTAAAAATCTCTGATATCACTGGTTCTGCATCACCTCTTTCTTTGATTACAGCATTGATCAATTCGTCCACTTCTTCAAGTTTCAATGCGGTTTCCGATGTCGGCTTCAGACTGGATCCTTTGATGTTACCATAAAAACGAACGGTATTTTCCAGGAAGGCATATACGCTTTTCCCCAATTCCCAGCCATTCCCAAAACGGCCCCGGCAGAAAATACTTATAAGAGAATCTACGTTCACAACAGGGTTCCATTCCAGTTTGGCCAGAATAAAATGGTTCAACTCGTAGGTTAGCCAGTCGCCCGGCTCTGCGTAACAGGAGATCCCCTGCACGGGTATTGATGCGTACCATTTCAGATCATTCTGCATATAATGGGGAATAATGTTGGGAAGCGACTTCCATGCATACTTCCTGTAATAGGTATAGATGCCAAGTTCTCCGTCAAATTGTTCTCTCCAACTTCGGATGGCTTCCGCATACACCATGTTCTGAACAGAAGATGAATCATAGATCTGCGACTCAAAGTTTTGATGAATAGGGCAGATATCTACCAGTATTTTTTCGTCCAAAGGCACAGGTTGCAAGGTTTTGTCGAAGGCGATCATCTGTAACCGCAGTTCAGTTCCCGCCTCCCGGACAGCTTCAAGTACAGATTCAGTCACCTTTGCCTGTATAACCCCGGGTGATTCTGGAAAATCCTCCCCGCACTGCTGCCACTTTGCAAAATCTGGTGGCCATAAATCGAAAATCCCTACAGCCGGGTTGCTTTCAATATAACTTAAAAAATTATTGGTAAAATAATCCAGTGCCTCTTTATTGGATGTATTAAAAACGGTGTGCGCTGAGGGATCGGGATTACATAAACTGTCTTTCCCGAACCATTCAGGATGTTTGGTAAAGAGGGTCCCACTCTCCATCCCACTATTCAGAAAATTCTGATAACCATGCTGGCCCACTTCCAATAATATGGCCCGCTTTTGCAATTCCGTTTCCAACCATTTAAAATCTTCCCACCGGGTCCTCCCGCTGTTGTTCTGGTCCATGGGGAACATCAATGTGTTCAGACGCATCTTGGGCATCCATTCCACCATGTTAAGCAATGAAACTGAATCAAGGGAACGCCCCTCGGCTATATCCAATTTGCGGTATGTAAACAGAGGTCTTTCCTGAATAGTAAGGTTCGAAGGGAATTTCGGCGCTGAAATCTTTGGAATGATCTCTCCTTGTCCACCGTAAAAGTCAAATCCGGGGGCCAGCCATTTACAGCCTATCCGTTCTAAAAGATCGTATACTGCATATAGAAGGGCCCTGTCCGAATTTCCGGTAATGATAATGTTTCCCTTCCCTGAACTGATCCTGTAGCATTCCCCGTTCAAATCCTGTTCTGTTTCCAGTTGAATGCTCCCTTTTGAATCCGAACCGTTCGTAGTGGTAATCTCAAAATCTGCACCACTGATCTCTCCCAGATATTTACGAAGTTCTTCCGCGGCAAACCTTTCAGTTACAGTTGGAAGTTCCGGCACAACGATGCATACTTTGGCCTGGCCACCCGTAGCAATTAGTATGGGTTTGTTTCCCCCGGAACAGCCGGAGTTGAGCAATAGGATCAGAAATAGTGCCAGAAGTAATCTCATAAGATCAATTTGGATGATAATTCAGTCTCACAGTTCTTCCTTCCATATTCAGCAAAAAACAAATTATTTCCAATTATCCGGATCTCACAAGTCCTGATTTTTAGTTTACCCTGGCTTTAATGAATTGCACGTTGTATCCAGGTCAGCCTCCAGGTACCGGATGTTCTCCCTCCAGCTTCAAAATAGGGCAGAAACAGCAATGGTTCTTTACCGGGAAGTTGCAGCTCGTAGGCCGGCCCATGAAAATCTCCCGGACTTCCAACCGGTTTAAATAAACTGACAGGATTCTCTTCCGGAAGGTTAAACACCATCTCCCTGTTTTCACCATTGATCAGTCCGTTTGTTGCATATACCAGTGGACCACGCGCGAGGGCAAACCACTGTACAGAATATATGTCTCCTCCCCCCTGGGGTTTGTCTGCTTTTTCAATTTTATGCGAAAGTCTCAGGTCGAACGGAAAATGAATAGTTACATGGTCATTTTTCTTCCAGCTTCTCTCTACTTTAAAGTAAGCCCCCTTGAACAGGAGCTGCTTATCTACCGCCTCTCCGTTGATGCTGATCGCCACCTCTTCTGCCCAGTCGGGAATCCTGATAAAGAGTGGGAAATTTACTGCTCTGTCAGGTGATACGGTAAGTTGTATAGTACCATCAAAGGGGTACGATGTCTGCTGGTCTATTTGGACCTTAATACCTTTTCCCACAGTCAGCGTTGCTTTACTGGCGGTGTAGAGATTACATGAGATCCCTCCCTCCCGTTTACTGTAGATAAGCTGGGGAATTTCTTCCAGTGCCAGCGCTCCGCTTGATGAACAGCAATCGTCAAAATGTGCCGCATGTCTCCCACCATTAGTGAAAGTATGGTAACACCATTCAACACCATCGGGATACTGCGCTCCAAGCAGGGCATTATATGTTGTTTTTTCAATTTCATGGATGTAATCAACATCTCCCGTAACCTCAAACAACACACGGTTGAGTTGTATCCAGGCCATGGAACTGCAGGTTTCTATAAACCCGTAAGGGGACCAGTAACGGTTCCGGTTAAACAGCTCATACATTTTTCCGACCCCACCCCAGGGGCCGCCGTTGATGGAGAGGTGGTAGGTTACAATATTACTCCAGGCATTCTGAACCGCCTTCAGATAATCCGGGTTTCCGGTGATCCTGTATAATTTGGTGATGGCCGTAAGATTCCAGATAAGCTGATATGCCTTACCTTCACCTACATTAACCATGTCATAATTATGAAGCGCCATCGAAACGAGCTTTAATCCATCTTTTGCCTCGATCTGATCAATAATCAGACTGGCAAAATCAAGGTATCGTTCATCGCTGGTCAGTTCATACAGTTCCACCACCGGTTCCAGTATAATTGTAGCCGAAATTCCCTCCCTGGTCCCGTAATCGGTTACGGGTGTTTCCCCATCCCCGAATGTTTCCAGAAACAGTTCCCCGATTTTTTTTGCAGCATCTGTATACTTTGGAGCTGGAAAATAATGGTCAACCTCCAGTAATCCGATCACCATATAACTGAGGTTCCATATATCCCATGAACGGTAATGGGAAATTGATTTGTTGGTTAATTGCTGTTCGGGGGAATAGGAACCGAGGTAACCATTCGGTTCCTGCGTTTCCACAAGGTAATCTGCAGTTTGCAACATCAATCTCTTCAGTTCAGGGTTATCAGTCCGCGCCACGGCCATGGCAGTGGTATACAGCCATTTACCGGCATGTTCGCCATACCAGTCCATTCTTTCGTTACCCAGTCTCGCTTCGTGACTGAACATCTTAATAAGTCTGCCCTCATTCCAGTGCGGAAGCATCAAGAGCCTACCAGACTCGCTTTTCAGCAACGCCTCTCCCAGAAATCCTTCAACAGAAACCTGCCCCGGTGAAGTCAATTCAATTTTTTCAAGCTGTTCACCCTTCACACTTTTCCCCTGTCCCCATAGTGTTGAATTACTTACCAGCAAAGCAACCAGGAGTACAATACCTTGTAATACAAACAAATTGAAATTTCTGAAAGGGTTTTTCCTGCACGCACTTTTTTTCATATTGGAAAGATTTGAATGTTAGATTTAATTAATCCGGCAGAAAACCTCTTCCGCACATTATATTATCGGGCAGTTAACCTTTATTTTCATGTAACAGATAAAGGTTCGGTATTACTCACAGATTTTATAAGCCGGGAATCAGTATTTTAATTAGTGTCTGTCCATAATGTCCGATATACTCATGAAATGTTTATTTCAGTGGTATTCGTTAGCTCGTAATGTTATTCCCTTGATCCCGAACAATATGATCCAGCCACTCTACTTTATTGACAGACACTATTTAAGTTCCCCGGTTCTGACTTCAGGCATAAAAGTCTCGAATGCAATACCACGGTCGCGAAAAACCAGCGTATCGTACACCTGGTGGCTGTTAAGGCCTACCAGGTACTTGTAACTCAGGTAGATCACATCTCTTTCCCTGCCACCCCAGGCATCACCGCCCTCAACAAACTGGCCCGTGGCAGGTTGTGCAACACCATACGTGGATTCTTCCGAACTCTCCACACTGATCTCTCCGGAGCTCTGATCCGCCACAAGTTTTAATGAATAACCATCCCCGGAATTGGCTCCCATGAAATTCGTGAGAACTTCATTTCTTCCACTTGTTGAAAGTCGTACCACCTCATCTCTTTCGACATACTCTGCACGGTACTCTGCAGTATCTGTAACTACTCCAAACACATTCATGGTATAATCAATGCCCCTTTTCAGATACGCACCATGGTACTCATTTACATACTTTACCATATACAGTGTGAAATCCTTGGGAGGAGCACCGGCATCCCAGTGTGCAGCGATCCTTTTATCTGCATCAGGAATCAGGGGCAGTCCTGTAAGGACAGAATCTGCATTGGATGAAACAATCCTGAGCGGAATCACGTAATGGTTTCCACTGGAGAGTGAATCGGCCAGAAAATCTTCAGTCAGCTCAACCAGGATCAGCCCTGAAAAGGAACCCTCCGGAATAATTACCTGGTTTTCAGGCGTAAGCGTGTACCACGAACTGGGCATAGGCAGCACATCATTTTCCAGACTGTCGCACAATGATTCGTCAACCACATAGTCCACTGTCCAGTCGTTGGTGTTCTCATACATCCCACCAATGGTTACTCCAATATTGAACTTCAGTTCCTTGTCAAGTGAATTGTCGATGTCGTCATTTCCCAGTGAAAGCGTTCTCACAGGATATTGTACCGGAAAA
This sequence comes from Bacteroidales bacterium, assembly GCA_040880545.1. GTDB lineage: Bacteria > Bacteroidota > Bacteroidia > Bacteroidales > M55B112. The sequence goes on from JBBDIE010000026.1 coordinate 7,276, forward strand.
TATACCGCATTGTAATCGAAATCGGGAAATTCATTTCCCTGATTTTCACAGGCTGTCATACCTGATACAATTAATAGTAAAAACAATATTTTCTTCATCTGTCTATTTTTTAATTTTTTATGATCTGCCTGAATTTATCATGATAATATAAGTCTGCTGCCCGAAATAGCGGGGTTTGTTAAAATCATGATTTTTTAATAGTCGTTCTCTGGTAAATAAATTAATTAAACTACTGTATTTCTATTGATTATCAACCTTATAACAGTTACCACCCCTTGTTTTGTATCAGGTCATACTTCAGCGTCTCGTTATAAGGAACCGGTCCATAGATCATATAATCTGCATAGCCTCTGTTTTCCAGAAACTGTACATTGTACGGTTCAGGCTTACTGAAATCAATGTTCATTGCCTCAACAGGCGCTGACATAATTCCCGTCAGGTTCCATCTTCGAATATCCCAAAATCTGAATCCTTCAAAACATAATTCTATTCTGCGTTCATTTCTGATAACTTCCCGCATATCGTTTGCTGATGGAGTCATGGAATTCAGGTATGTATCTGTTGCCAGATCGGGTAAGCCTCCCCTGTTGCGGATGGCACTTATAACCTCCCTGGCTGTAAAACCATAACCCATCGGATCAGCATCCGGACCCCAGGCTTCATTGGCAGCTTCGGCATAGTTCAAAAACAGTTCTGTAAACCTGAAATAGGTAATGAAATGATCCGCCTGGGTCACGTTACCCGGTGCGAGATTCACCTTGGAATCCAGCAAAAACTTTTTCAGATAATAACCAGACCGTGTGGAATTGATGAGCTTATTATTCCCATCCTGTGCAGAGGTTGCGTCTGTATATATGGTATCTTTGATGACATTGCCATGGTGAGCTATATATGCCTTCAGTCTTGGATCCCTGTTCGTATAAGGGTCCGAAGGATCAAATCCGCTTGTGACCTCATCAACCGGTAAACCAGTCGACATTGGAAAAACATCCACCAGGTTATGGGTTGGATTGATCCGGCCGTTGCCATATTTCGAAGGGGGAAAGTTAGCCACCTCCAGACTGTTGCTGTTGGTCCTGGAATTGCACCAGATAATTTCCGGATCCAGGTGATTTTCAAAAAACTTCAATCCGGTGGGTGAAATCGCTGCCAGCCCGCCATTATCGGCAATGATTTCGCCCGCTGTCTGTGCTGCATCTTCCCAGTTTAAATAATTATAGGCCGGACTTGCTGCCAAGAGTGTAACCCTGGATTTCAGGGACAGTGCGACCAGACCCGATATCCTGTTTGTGAATCTTGCACCAAACGTACTGTTATATACTGCATCTCCGGGAATATCCTTGAAGGTATTGGGAAGATAGGCTACCGCAGTGTCAATATCACTGAGAATCTGATCCACACAGGCTGCATAAGTATTTCTGGGTATTCTGAATTCATCATCAATGGTCAATGGTTCCAGGCTGATGGGGAATCCGAGCAAGGTACCATCAGCTCCCATACCACCATGGTACTGAAGTAGCTGGAACATCCACCATGCTCTTAATCCGTGTGCCTCACCCTTAAGCCTTTGATAATGATTATCATTTACCTCTTCGTTCTGCCATGACCAAACCACCTGGTCCATTTTAGCCAGAAAGGCGTTTATGTAAAAAATCTCGTTATATGCTATGGACCATTTTGACATTGGATAAAAGGAAGCCTTCCATTCACCGGTTGCCATGAGTGTATAGTTCGAATTTTTATCATTTGTCACAGCGTCATCACTAACAATGTCTTCATCGAACGAGGTCGCAGAAGGCATATTCCTGTATGCATGCAGTAGTAAACCCTCAAAATATGCCGGGTCATTTAACATCTCCTCTTCCGACAGCCTGTTATCCAGTCCTGGTGAAAGGAAATTTTCACAAGAGACCAGTGTCCCGGTAAAAATTATGAGGATAATGAATTGTTGAATATACTTTTTCATGACTTAATTCTTTATGAATTTAAAATGAAGCATTTAATCCTACTGCAAAAGTTCTGAACTGGGGTTCGGATCCGATATTCAGTTCCAGTTTATCTTTGACCGCAGAAACTGTAAAAAGATTACTCCCCCTTACATAAACCTGGAAATCCCGTATATAGCTGTTCGAAGCAAATTTTGAAGGCATGTTCATTGTAAGCTGCAATCTGTGGAGAGTAAACCAATTGGTCTCTTCGATCCAATAGGTTGAATTTCTGAAGTTGTTTGAATTATTGGTTGAAGAGAGTCGCGGATAGGTGGCCGATGATGGGTCAGCCATATCCTCGTGCCATCTTCCAAGGACCTCTTCCGAATACTTACGGTCGCCATATATCCAGTAGTAGGAGTTATTGAAATACTGACTCTGTCCCTCCTGTCCTGTTCCCATAACAAACAGTTCAAATGCTTTATACCGCAGGTTCAGATGGATCGCGTACTGCACTTTTGGAGCATTCTGGCCGATAACCTGCCTGTCGTTATCATCTATAATACCATCATCATTCAGGTCGGCATATTTTATATCTCCAGGTTGAACTGCTCCAAAGGTTTGTGTGGCATGGTTATCGATGTCATCCTGGTCAGCGAACAATCCTTCAGCCACCCATCCAAACATGGCGCTTGTTGGTTTCCCTGTTCTTTTCAGGTAATCCCAATCATAATCGGGTTCATCGATCTGGATTACCATCGGTGCACTATATACCATATTGGCCCCTGCTGAGAACCTGAAATCACTGAGATTCAGGTGGTAGGTGAGACCGAATTCCGCACCTTGATTCCTGTGACTATTGTAATTTTCCTGCGGAAGCACAACGCCAAGCATATCAGGGTAATAATTACTCCGTATGGTCAGTTCATCGTAAGCCCGGCTGTTAAAATAGGATCCTTCCAGGTTGAGTGACCTGTTCAGCACCAACGCTTCGAATCCAACAGACAATTCATTTCTTTTTACCCATCCGATATCCGGATTTCCCACAGACTGATAAAAGCGAGCCCGGTTCTGTACTACGCCATTATTGTATGTGAAGTAAGAACCTTGTCCAAAACTTGTTTGATACAGGTAATAATCGGATACCCCCTGATCCGTATTGATCAATCCCCAATTTGCACGGATTTTCAGAAAGTCAAAGAAATTTCCTGAGGACAGGAAATCCTCTTCACTTACTATCCAGCCGATTCCCACTGCAGGAGAAAATGCAAACCTGTTCTCAACCGGGAATCTGGGTGATCCTGCTATGACCCCTCCTATTTGCGCAATATATCTGTTTTTGAAACTGTAGTTACCCAGTACTCCGAAATGAAGGTCTTTTATTTGCTGAATCTCTCCGTTGAGCTGGATCTGTTGCCTGTATGCGACTGCGGTTGCATTAATCTGGTGATCCTGGAATATCCTGTTGTATTTAAGCGTTCCAAACATTCCTATCCTGCGATAAAAATCGGGATTGATGATCGATTCATTACCCTGTTCCACATCCAGACCTGTTTTATTAAACCCAAGACTGTCGGCACCGTTTATATCGGTGAGAACCACCGGTTCATAGACAGCATAACTGTTTAGCAGCCGGCTCTCATAATAATTACGGACATCGAAGGTAAGGTTTGCAGAAGCGGTAAGACCAGGGACTACATCATTCAGATCAAAATCGAGTCCTGTATTTATCTGGAGAATCCTGTTCATGGTATTTCTGTATCCGGCCATTACCTGGTCACCATAAATATTGTTCCTGTAAACACTGGTACCGCCCAGAACATACTGATCGTTGATCAGGGCCGCATTTTCCAGCAAAGTTGAGTCGGTTACAGGAATCAGAACAGGCGCCTGGTTGGGCAGGAAGGTTGATGCATTTTGCCAGAAATTGCCGTTTTTCAAATTTTTTCTCATATCGAAAATGGCAACAGCATCGGCCCTCATGGTAATATAATCGTTGATCTTATAGTCGGCATTCCCCCGCATATTAATGCGTTCGTTACGTTCTTCGCTTCCGAGTGATAACAGGCTGTTCTGGCTGTTCCATCCCATGTAAACAAAGTATTGGGCAATGTCGTTCCCTCCTGAAGCTTCGGTTATTAAATTATGGTAGGTCTTAAAATCCCTCAGGTAATTAGAATTAAAATAGCGCTCGTCCGGGTACAACACATAATTTGTGTTGTTCTGTGTATGGGCAATAGCAAGGCTGTCGTACATCGGAAAATTACCGTCATTAGCAAGTGCCTCGTTATACAGGGACATATAGTCTGCTGCCCCGAGGTAATTGGGATAGCTGACCGGCTTCATCATGCCCGATTCCAGCCGGACATTAAGCCTTCTTTTGAATGCCTCTCCCCTTTTTGTAGTCACCAGAATTACCGGCAGATCCGCTTTGGAACCGTAGAGCAACCGGGAAACCGGATCTTTCAGCACAGTAATCTGCTCCACCTCCTCCAGGTTCAGCGAATTTACGGGTCGTGGAATACCGTCCACCACCAGTAAGGCAGACCCCATACCATAAACATTTTGGTTATTAATCAGACCGGGGACGCGCCCGTTTATCGCGTCATAAATATTCTGGTTAGCATCATAATTCAATATTTCTCCCGGATTAAGAACAGTTACTGCACCAGTAATATGCCTTTTCTTCATGGTGCCAAAGGGCACATGAACATCATCGTTATCACCCAGCTGATAAGCCTGTTTAAGGAGCGAAATCTCATCTGGCTGTGTAGAATACAGGTTGTCCAGGATTATCGTGGCATACCCGTCGGCTTCAATCAGCACCGGATTTCTATTCCCGATTTTTATTGTAAATGTACCGTCAGACCGCGTTCTGGCCATAAATGATCCTTCTTCGCTAAAGATAATTGCATGGGTTACCGGATTTCCTTCCTGATCAATGATCTTTGAGGTAAGCTCGATGAGCTGCGCTTTATCAAGCTCTTGTCCAAATAGTAATCCCGGCAGCGAAAAGCTTGTAAAAGTCAGTATGACAATGGCAAAAAATTTTCTCATGATAAAATATTTAATATTTTGATATGTATTTACCATCCGGGATTTTGTGGCCATCCGGAATATAACTGAACCTGGGTTTTGTAAAATGGCAGCCAGTAGTGCCGCTGTTCGAATACACGATTAAATATCACCACCTTTGTGAAACTGGTGTGGCCCTGGTCGAAAACCAGGTCGTGCTGGACCTTATATTCCGGCAAATGGGCGATATACCATCTGCGCATGTCGTTCCATCTGGATCCTTCGAAACATAATTCAACTGACCGCTCGTTCCTGATCTTCTCCCTGAATGCATCCTGGCTTCCTGCATATTGTGCCGGAACACCGGGCATTAGAGATCTGCTTCTTACGATATTTACAGCTTCCACCGCTGTAAGGCTTGCACCCTCTGCTGTACCTGTGGGACCGAAGGCCTCGTTCACTGCTTCTGCGTAAATCAGGTAGACGTCAGCGAGCCGCATAAGTGGAGTAGCATAAGTAAACTGCGACCAAAGCTGGTCAATTTTATTCACCCCTTTTGGCCAATATTTATGATTTATATAGGAGGTTAAAACACCCGGCTCATTTTTATCTATTCCCCCTTCAAACAACTGAAGTTGCGTTTGGGGACTGACGCCGGCCATATCTCCGTCAACATAGATAAACTGTCTGAACCTCGGGTCCCTGTTGCTCCATGGATCCATGGGATCATAACCCGAACCCGGTTCGTCGATATGTAATCCGTTACTCATTTCATATTTATCCACCAAATCCTGCACCGGAGTCTCACAAATATCATTTCCACCAAACCGTGCCGGGGTGTATAATCTTCCCAGTCTGTTACCCATCATTCCTACTCCGTAAGGGGTTCCGATTCCGTTATTGTAAGAAGATGACTTGTTTGGAACGTTTGCCCAAATAGTTTCAGTGGTCCAGGGTGTGGTACCATCCATTCTTGCAAACAACTCTTCATACTCCTCAAACGGAACCAGGTCGTACACACCATTATCAGCCAGTTTTATCACCTCCCAGGCAGCATTGGCGGCTCGGACCATATAGTCCGTATCGAACTGGTAAGCTCCTCCTGCATCATGTACCATAAGCGGACTTCCTGCAAACAGTAACGTTTTAGCCTTGTAGGCCAGGGCTGCTCCTTTGGTTGCCCGTCCCATGTTAAAACCAGTTCTGCTGCTACCCACTGAGGTCATATCCCAGTTCTCCGGCAATAATTCGGCTGCCCTGTCCAGGTCCTCAACGATTCTTTCCACGGTCTCCTGGAATGTAAGACGCGGCATATCAAGGTTTTCATCGGCTGCAAACACTTTGTCTGCATAGGGTATGCCTCCCCACCGTACGGCAATTTCCCAATGAAGGTATGCCCTGAAAAAGTAAGCCTGCCCCTCTATCAGGTCTGCTTGTTCTTGTGTTCCCTGTAACAACTGCAGGTTTTCCAGGCACTGGTTTGCTAAACGAATACCTTTCCATCCAAATGGCCATATTCCGGCCGGTTTGCCAGTTGCACCAAAAACGGTTGGATTTACTTCGTTCCAGCAGTTGGATTGCCAGTTATTAAATATCACATCCCAGTAGTTTCCTTCTGCAAACTTACGTGCGGAGGCCCATCCCTGCACGGCAATGGACTCATCGCCATTTTCACTGCCTGTGGTGAGAGCAAAACTGTTCGGGTCAACAATACAGGCGTAGAGCCCATCTGCAAATCCCTGGAAATTTTCATACGTACTAAACACATCCTTCTCCGAAATATCTGCATCGGGTGTCTTGTCCAGATAACTCTCACACGACCAAAACAACATGGTTGCCAGGAAGTATATTGCGGTTAATTTTAATCTGTTTCTCATCACATGTGTTTGTTAAAAAGTTAAATTTATTCCGAAGCTGTATCTTTTCAGCAGTGGATACTGTAAATTATCCGAAGCCGGCCTGTCCCTGTCTTCCAGCGTTTTGTTCCAGATCAGGATATTTCCTGTGTTCAGGTACAGTCTCAGGTTATTTACACCTGCGCTCTTCAGATTCGCCCCTGAAAAAGTATAGGAGAGTTCAGCGGTCTGTAATTTGAAGTAGGAATAGTCCCAGACGTAATAATGACCCTTCGGCGAGTACTGGTTGTACCGTACATGAGGATATAAATTTTCACCGGTTGTTCTTCCCAGTTCGGGTGCCCATGAATCATTCAGTTGAAAATCGTAGGCAATACTGTAATTATACCTGAATTCGTTATAGATGGCAGAGGTACCGCTCACATTTGTAACACCGTAAAACTGGGTCATGACACCGAAACCCTTGTAATTGTACCCCAGTGAAAAACCATAGGAATATTCGGGTATAATTGAATGCATATATGGTACAGCATCGTCCTCATTGATCACACCATCTGCATTGTAGTCGATCAGCCTGTAATCGCCGGGCAAGTAATAGGTATTGTCAAGCAGGGTTACTCCGTTGTACATCTCATCCCAGGTCTGGATAATACCTGAAGAGACCTGGGTGCGTTGTTGCCCGAGAGAAAATCCGGCTTGTTTCTGATAATCCGGTTTTAACTCCGGATCATCTCTTTCAATGACTTCATTGTTCATTTGCGACAAATTAAACTTTGCCCATAACCTGGAATCGGGCCTGGCCTTTGAAAAATTAAGTTCAAATTCCCAGCCATGAGATTTCAACTCCCCAAGGTTGGCAGAAGGCGGATCTGAGCCAAAAATTGCATTATTAGCACGGTCACTGGCATTGATGAACATATCTGTCCGGTGTTCCCAGTAGTAGTCAAAATTCATGGATAGCAAATTCTTGAAAATCCCTACTTCCATCCCGATATCCTGTTTTTCAGCAACTTCCCAGTGGATATTCGGATTTGCTACTGTCCCTTCTCTATAAAGTGGGTAACCGGGCTGGGTAACTGGTGAACCAAAATAATTAACGATATTCGTCTTATCCCAACTGCTGAGATACTGCCATCTCGCAATATTTGCATCGTTCCCAACCGTTCCCCACGAATACCTTAGTTTCAGTGTGTTTACAAACGGAAATGCCTCTTCAAAGAAACGTTCGTTAGAAACCATCCACCCTCCTGCAAATGAGGGGAAAAATCCGAAACGATACTCCCGGTCGAACTTTTCAGAACCGTTATAGGCGCCATTGAACTCCAGGAAATACCTGCTGTCGTAATCATAGGTTGCGCGTCCAACCCAGCCTTCTCTGAATGAGGGGAAGCTTGAACCCATGGCGCTGGTTTCACGGTTGAACAAAAACAAACCGGTAATATAATGGTTGCCAAATTCCCTGACATAATTCAAGGAGGCTTCATAATAGAGATGGCGGTAGACATTGCTGGCCATCTGTTCCGCACCGAGTTGGTTAGGCTCATCCACGTAGTTAAATCCATGGGATGGTGTTGTCGGATATGTAATTTCAATGGCGTTGGCAGAATCTGCTGCATTTTGGGCATCCAGTATGGAAGGGTGAATATACTTGGTAATCATTCCGTTATCCACCACATCGGGACCCGAGGTATAGAAATAGTTGTCAAACGATGTTTTTACCTTGGCCGACAATCCCTTCGTGATGAAATCAAGCTTTTGGATCAGTTCGAAATCGGTATTTGCCTGCGCCCGGTTGTTCCGGTCGAGTCCGTGAAAGTTTCCATTGTATACCTGGTTGTCGAACCTGTCAAATAACGCGGAAGTGGCATACGTTCCGTCTGAATACTTCACCGGATACATATCCGGCGGGTTTCCGTAGAAGCCGTTCCATATCCCACCCCGGTCGTTGTATCCAGGTGTATCCTTAATACCATAAATTCCGGAAAGATTGATCTTGAACCGGGTGGTTTTTGAAATGTCGAAATCAAAATTACTCCTGAAGTTGTACCGTTCATAGGAGAAGGAAGGATCGTACCCTTGTCCCCTGTCTGAGAAATTCAGAATATCCCCCTGGTTCAGGTAACCGAGCGACAGGAAATATCTAACAAATTCGGTACCTCCCTTTACATTCAGATTGTACCGTTGCTCCCATCCATAATCGTTACTCATTTCGTCTCTCCAGTTTACATCCGGGTAGAGTTCGGGATATTCCTGTGTTTTATAATGCTGCAGCAAATCCCATGGTACATAAGCTTTCCAGGAGGTTTCATCGGCAGGCAAACCATGAGAAATGGCCAGATTTTTCAGATAATTCACATCATAGGAATTGAGTACATCAGGAACCTCAGAAAGTGAGCTTGCGGTAACAATACTCTCAAATGAGAGTACCGGTTTGCCCACGGTTCCGCGCTTAGTTGTAATCAGTATTACCCCATCTGCTCCCCGTACTCCAAATACAGCCGTTGCTGATGCATCTTTCAACACGGAAATATTCTCAATTTCATTGGGATCCACATCCATCATCGAGCGCTCTACGCCGTCTACCAGAATTAGCGGTTGTCCACCGTTCCAGGTTGTTTGTCCCCTTACATAAATACTCGAAGCCTTGTCATCTTTCCCGGATGCATTGTGGGAAGGAGCCCCTCCCGGAACACCTGATTCCCTGATGGTAACAACCCCCGGCATTAACCCGTTCAGGTTATCGGTAAGATTACTCCCCTGGAAATTCATCTTGATCTGGTCGCCTGTTGCCTGGGTAATTGCTCCCACTACACTCTCCTTTTTCTGGGATCCATATCCCACAAACACAATTTCATCAAGGGAAGTGGTCTCCTGCTTCATACGTATAGTAATCTCCGAAATTCCGGCAGTTACTTCCACAACCAGTGGTTCCATCCCCACAAAGGAAAATCTCAGGCGATCGCCTGTCGTTGCATTGATTACAAACCGGCCGTCGATATTGGTAACCGACCCGATTGTAGTTCCTTCGATCACTACAGTAACCCCAACCAGCGGTTGATTATTGTCATCTGTAACAATACCGGTAATCTCCCTCGTCTGAGCGAAAATGTATTGTGAGCCCAACAATAAAACCATCAATAGTAGTTTTAATTCTCTTTTCATAGTTGTTGCTTTATTATCGTTGTAGGAGTTAATTAGTCAAGTCCGTAATATGAATATTTCTTATTGTCATTTGAGCCCAACCAGAGAGCTGTATTGAATTAAATTATTCCTAATAACCTGCGATTTCAGCTTTTCTGAAATGCTCCGCAATTCTTCAATTACCCAAGTATGATGAGCTCATATTGATATACGATCATTTTCTTTGCTGAAACAAAGGAACAAACGTTTGCGCAATGTATGAAAAATATTAATACACTTCAATACAAAATGATGTTTTTTTTAGGTCAATACTATTTATTCTTTGTGGTTGGTTATTTACTGCATTTTTCCTATACTCCAGTTAATTTTCACAATGTATACCCTTTCAGTGAAAATCAGTATTTGCTATATATCTACCCGTCTGATGTACACATAATAGGCGCCGCAAAGGGTATTTTTGTCTTTATCATTGAACCAGGTGTGTAGTGTTGCCGGACCTGCTTCCAGGTCCACGGTAAAAACTGATGCCTTGTCATCCGGCTCCACTTTCTGTTCAGCACCTTCAAATGTAAAAGGGGCAATTACATCCACGTGCCGTACACCACTTATAAGTAATCTCGCAGTAGTTATGGGAAGTGCCACACCACCCTCTATACTTTCCCTGATGGGCAGGTCCAATTCCACCGGCCAGCGCCGTAGTTCCAGTTCATACGTCCCAGCCTGATCTACCATCATTTCCCAATAGCTGTTCTTGCGGACACCTTTCATTACCTGTGCCTTCTGATCCACAAAAACATCCATCCACTCACATGCAGTCAATAGGATCGGGTTCTCCTTTTCATTTCCAATAACCACCCGCTGCGGTTCATTCACTTGATCCCTTACACCGGTCCACCACCGGTTAAGATATGAACGCATTTTTTCAGCGATTTCGGGATACTGTCCAATTACATTTTCCTGTTGCATGGGATCTTTTTCCAGGTTGTACAACCCACGGTTTTCCAATAACCGCCACTCTTTCCAGAGAACCCCTGTATCATCTTTTTTCACAATGGAAGGTGCATGCGGTGACGGATAATCGAAACCGATGGGCATTCTGCTGTAATTGATGATCACCATTCTCTCTCCGTCCACTTTTTCATTTCCGCGCAGCACCGGTGCCAGGCTAACCCCATCGAATTTCACCGAATCTGCTATTCTTATCCCGCAGAGATCGACCAGTGTGGGCAGAATATCCTGCACCGTAGTCAATCCTTCCATATCCCGCGGCGAAGTAAAATTACCCGCTGGCCATCTGATAAATAAAGGCACCCGGTGTCCTCCTTCATACATTTCGGTTTTCATTCCACGCATCCCGGCATTGTAGTATCGGGGTCCAAATGTACTTCCATTATCTGTCAGGAAAATCAGAATAGTGTTGTCGGCGAGCCCTTGCTCATCCAGGAACCCAACTAATTTTCCCACATTCTCATCAATGTTACGGATCATCGCAAGATACCGGATCAGCGGATTTTTTGTGCCAGGCTTTAACCCCGAAAAAACTGAGGCATCAATTACCTGCTGCATATCGCTGATATCCTTTTCCGGGGCAAAGTGTGGATAATGAGGAGCATTGGTGGAAATGTAAGCTAAAAAGGGCCGCTTCTCCCCGGCACATTCACTGATCCATTGCATCGATTCGTCGAAAAAGACATCAGTACAATACCCTTTGTACACCTCTCGTCTGTCGTTATGTATGTAGGTATCATCAAAATAGTCGTTTCCCCAGTAATCGGGAACTGAACTGATATGGGAGGACGGGAACCACAACGCCTCATCGAATCCACGGTCCCCGGGCCGGAACGGGTAGTTGTCACCCAGGTGCCACTTCCCGAATAAGCCGGTGCTGTACCCATTTGCAGAAAAAAGTTCTGCCATGCTTGGAATTTCTGTCCTCATCAATCCCCTTCCACTACTAACATTCACCGCACCATTTCTTGCTGCATCAACACCGGTGAGCAGTTGCCCGCGGGTTGGGGCACACATGGGGGTCACATGAAAGTCGGTGAACCTGATGCTGTTGTCATGCAACCAGTCGAGCTCCGGAGTTTTTAATACCGGGTTACCATAACAAGACAACTCGCCATATCCCTGGTCGTCGGTCATGATGATAATGATATTGGGCTTCCCTTTTTTCACCGGCTCCCTGGCCTCTCCTCCCGGAAACGTCCCCAATGCTGGTATGCTTGTAACGACCCCGATGGCAACAAGTACTGATTTTAATGATCCGACCTTCATCTTCTAAAAGTTTGATACTATTTTCTACATACCTTCACAGTAGTCTAACCATCTTCACGATCCCCCTGTGCATCATATACCACCACATAGTTGAGTGTCATTATATCATCCTTATCAGGATTCAACAGCCTGAACTCTATCACATGATCACCGGCCTGGAGATCGAAGTTCCAATAGAGATCCAGCTTCCTCACCTTAAAATCGGCCGGGAACCCTACTACTTCTTTACTAATTCCGTCGATCAATACCTCAACTTTGGCCACATAATCCCCTTCAGAGTGCCTTCTTCCCGGGAATCTGGCCGATACCAGTACACCTGTACCCCTGAATTCATAGGTAAAACCCTTAGCTGTCAATTTCTTGTTTATGTTTTCCCTTTTTACCGGAACAACCCCTTCAAAACTCTTTTCCATTTTAACCGGAGCCGGTTGCTGGTATAAAATCTCAACCTGTTCACCGTCAATTTTTCCTCCGTTCCTGCCAACCATTTCCAGCGCATGTTTGAGCCCTACCCTGTACGTGTCGTTGAGGGACAAACTTGTATACGGAAAAATTTGATCCTCCACCTCTTTCACATTATTCAACCAGTAATCGGGAATATTGCTGTATCCAATGGCAGTACCCAGGATTCCTGCTGCATTGGAAGGGTTGCAATCCGAATCTGCCCCGCAACGGGTGGAAATATCCACTGTCTTACCCATATCACCGTTCCCGTAGAGTAATCCCATGATAATATAAGCACAGTTCATCTTTGCTTCAATGTTAAACGGGTCCATATATCCCTGTGGACAGGTGATGTCGTGGCCCCACTTGTCTTCCAGTAGCTGCCAGGTCTCTTTCCAATCGCTGTATTCACCCGACCAGGCAATAACATCTGTCATGCATTGATAAAATTCACTCTCTTCAGGCAGCATTTTAAGCCCTTCGCTTACAATAAAGTCGATATCGTCTGTTACAAAGGCAAGACTGTACATGGCAGATACATAGACTCCGCCGTATACTCCGTCTCCGTAATTCATGATGTGGCCAATCTTATCGCAGATTTCTGCCGCCGCCACAGGCATTCCTGGCGACATAAGACCGGCAAAATCAGACTCAATCTGGAAGTCAATATCATCAGCATGGGGATTATTTTTCCAGTGTCCCGATTCAGGTGGCAAGATTCCGTTAATAATATTGTACCTGGCCGCCTGATTCGCATGCCACAGCGGATAATCAGCATAGGCAAATGCATAGGCAAAACTGTCCGCGGGTGCATCCAGTCCATCTTTTTCAAATACCTCCACAAAGGTCAGATCCATATATATATCGTCGAATAACCATGAACGGTTATCAAACCAGTCCTTACAATAACCCGATTCGGGCCAGGGAATTTCAACACTGTCGGGAATGATCCTACCCTTGTACTGGAACTCTGTCGGCCCTCCATAGGTAACTCCCAGGGTCTGGCCTGCCCAGCCTCCTTTAATTTTATCCAGTAATTCAGTTTTGGTTAATGTCACCTTTTCAGGAATCACGGTTACATCAGATTTTTTCTCTCCACAACCGGGAAGAAACCCAATTAACATCACCACAAAGGCCAAAAACATCGTAAACTTTTTCATAATCTCAGATTTTTATATGGGACAAATACGTTATTAATTTTCTATTCTGACTATATTTCTACTGATTTTTAACTTTTTTGCTCTTCCGTTTACTACTGAATTCGACGGCCCCGATATCCGAGCCGGCACCACATGGTTCAGAGCTGGAGGAAGCTTCCAGCTTCAGCGCTTTGTCAATTCCCTTGCTTCTCTTCATAATCGCATAATCACCTTCGGAACTTCGGTTTGAATAGTTCCTGAAACGCGGATCACCAAATACCGGGTTTTCACCCGGTCCCTCTTTACCCATGTTTAATCTTCCGTCGGTGGCAAAATAGAGGTTGTTCTGAATAAGATTTCCCGGTCTGTTATCCCTGTTCTGGCCCGTATTAAAGACCACAATACTGTCACGCGTCACAATAATGTTGTTGCGGATAAAATTCTTTGCATCCCGGGTAGTAATATGGAATACACCCTTTTCATTTGAATTTACCCTGGTCCGTATGACCGTATTATGATCGATCCTGAAACCTTTACTTCTCCAGAGTCCCACAAACCACTGATAGTCATCAGATATATTATGATGTATTCTGAAATTTTCATATCGTGGTTTTATACCCACATCCGAACCCGTCACTTCAAGAAAGCCCTGGCATGCACGTGTATAATTATGGTGGATTGAGATATTGGACTTATGGTACCTGCCATCATCTATTTCCATGGCCGATCCGTCGGCACCATTCCAGACAATACGGTCATCCTCCGCCCGGTAATTTATGATTCGGTTGTATCTGACCTCCTGGTGGTCAGCACCGAGCCATATACCGATAGGTCCCCAGTGCCACTCTTTTAAAACGCGGTTACAGTCGTGAATGTAATTGTTTTCGATCAGGGCATGTTTTCCGTAACTCTTTATCCCCGCCACACAGTCGAAAATATCATTATTTCTGATAATGCAATGTTCCGAACTTTTGTCAATATAGATGGCACCCATCTGCCATACATCCCATCCATCCGTATCATATTCACCCGGCTGGTATGCTGATGTTTCGTGAAAAAAGAGATT
>JBBDIE010000026.1:22241-46000 GCA_040880545.1 Bacteroidales bacterium
CATCCGTATCATATTCACCCGGCTGGTATGCTGATGTTTCGTGAAAAAAGAGATTCTCCACCAGAATATAATCTCCTCTCAACCTGATGCAGTTGCCAAAATTATCCTGTTCAAATACCTTATTTGTAAATTTTGGGGCATGATCTCCAGGTTCCCCATAGTCGCTGATTACGATGTACTTTTCTGCTGTTCCTGAATAATCGATATGAACCGGGCCATGATATCTGGTTCCCCTTTTGAACAATACACTGTCGCCGGGCTGAAGATCTATTCTACGCAGGTTGTCCGGTGATTTCCACGATGCATCGGCAGATCTCCCGTTATTGGAATCATTTCCACGGTCCGAATCGATGAAGTATGATGAAGGCTCCGGAATCTGTCCATAGGCTGAATAGCCAAAAATAAATGAATACCCCCGGATCAGAAAATGCAATATGAAAAACAGTCTTATCCCCATTGGTTTAAAATTACATTTTCCGTTCAAGCGCCGGTTAAATATCAAAATCCTTCACTGCCTGGTTCAGTGATCACACTGAAAATGATTGAATCCATCCTGCCGGCCAGCGTTGGCAGCAGATGAACCATGTTATTTTGCTCCCCCGGATCTTCCCCCAGGTTATATAACCCGGCTCCCGGTAACTGAAAGGTAATGGGAAGATCTTCTGGCTTCCAGCTTTCATAAAGCATCCTGTTTCCCTGGATAAATTTCCATCCTTCTTGTCTCACTGCAAGGTTCCCGCTGCTTCCTTCCACCAGGATCAGTGATTTTCGGTAGGGTGGAGCATCCACGTCCATTAGGTTCGGCAAAAAGCTGTAACTGTCTTCCGCCTCGCCTTCCTGCAGCATTACTCCGATAATTTCTGCTACGGTGGCATAGATATCAACCGTACTGATGATCTCTGAATTTACCGAACCTCCATTTATTTTTCCGGGCCAGGAAACAATAAAAGGAACACGCAGTCCGCCTTCCCATCCATCACCCTTTAATCCCCGCAGTCCTCCGGCAGGATCATGGCCGTACATCAACCAACCTTTATTGACACCGTCGTGCCCATGGTGTTTCGGTTCATAATCCCCGAAATAGGGTTTGTAGTAATCGTACTCATCTCCGAAAACCTTATTTTTAAACCTGTTCACCAACGGCAACGGATCACCGGGTCTTGGACCGTTATCAGATGTTACGATGATCAGTGAATTTTCAAGTTCTCCTTGTTTCTCCAGGGATCCCAGCACTTCACCAACCATGCGGTCAAATTCAATCACCATATCGCCCCTGAGTCCGGCCCGACTCTCACCATCGGTGATGGTGGGCAGACAGGGCCTGTGTATAGCACTTGCCGGAAGATAAAGGAACAACGGTTGCTCTTGCTTTTTCTTAAAATGGTTTTCGATCAGTTGGGTGGCCTTTGCAGTGAATTCCTGGTCGAGCCGCTGGATATCCCAGTTGGCAGCCTGTAAAACTTTCGGGTTTAGCACCTTGGGAACTGAAGGTGGTTCTGTTACCCGGTCATTTTCAATGATTACACTGGGTAGCATATCGTTCGCACCCGGTATTCCGTAAAAATAATCAAACCCCCTGTCAATGGGTCCAGAGGTGAGTGTTTTGGAAAAATCGATATAGTTCTGCGGCTCAGGGCCCCACGCATTAAAAACCGATTCCTCTGCATCTTCCGGAGCCTTGTCGTTTAGTGACCAGTCGAACCCCAGGTGCCATTTACCGATACAGGCGGTATAATATCCCCTTTCCTTGAGCATGGCCGCCAGTGTCTTCTCTTCCTCTTCAATCAATGGTGGAGCAAAAGATGTTAGAACACCCGATACCAGACGGGTGCGCCAGGAGTAACGTCCGGTAAGAATGCTGTAACGAGAGGGAGAACACAGGGATGAGGGCACATAGGCATCGGTGAATCGAATGCCTTCAGAGGCCAGCTGATCAATTATGGGTGTATTAATTTTTGTGGCACCGTAACAACTGAAATCGCCATAGCCCAGGTCATCGGCCATGATAATTATAATATTCGGATCATCTTTTTTCCCTTCCGAAGTGGTACAGGATACGCTGATGCCCGCTCCCATTAATATTCCTGCTAACCAAGGTAAAGTTAATTTCATCATATTTCTTTAACAGGGTGAAGAATTAGAGGATTGTCAGGGGTAATATTCAAATGCTCCGATATCCGGACCCGATCCATTGGGAATTGCCTGGTTGATCATGTCAAAACCATAACCCAGATCCTGGCCACGATCAATGGCCGGACTACCAGAGATAATATTGTAATCAGCTGCGGTCGTTCCATTATAATTATAAAATTTTGGGTTACCGTAATAGGCCGGGGCTCCTGGTCCATCATCGCCCATCACCATGGTATCCACAGAATGATACAGGTTGTTCTGAATAATGGTAGCCGGTGCGTAATTGCCTGAAGTATTAAAGATTTTGACATTCTGTTCAGTTATGATGATGTTATTTCGTACCTGGTTTTTGGTGTTGTTGCCCTTAAATACAAATACTCCGTGGTCCGTAGCATTTACCTTACGCCTGATAATGGTATTGTTTTCGACTTTACAAGCTTTGGCAAATCGCAATTTCACAAATGCCTGGTAATCGTCGCTCACATTATGTGTAATCTGCCAGTGGGTATATTCCGGATCGGGCTGAACATCGTTAAAAACAGTTTCCAAAAAACCGCAGTTATCACGGGTATAATTATAAGACAAAATAATATTGGACTTTGGATAACGGCCATCATCTATTTCAATGGCACCGCCACCAACACCATTTACAAAATGGGTGGGATCCGGGTCATTCACCTGCATATTAATAATTACGTTGTTCCTTACGGTCTGGTAATCTCCACCTAGCCAGATCCCCAAAGGTCCCCAGTTCCACTCTCTCAAAGGCCGGTTGCAATCGTGGATATAGTTATTCTCAATCAGAGCATGTTCGCCGTAACTCCGTATGGCCGCCACACAATCGAACATCTCATTGTTCCGAACAATACAGTGTTCTGCCCCCTTGTCGATATACACGGCTCCCATTTCCCAAACTATCCATCCGCCGTCACTTTCGTAGCTGTTACCAATAACAAAAGCTGCTGTATTATGAAAATAGAGGTTTTCTATGATAACATAACTTGCCTGAACTCGAATACAATTACCAAAATTGTCCTGCTCAAACACCGGATTGGTAAATGCGGGTGCTGCTGCTTTTGGATCACCATAATCGGTAAAGGTTATATACTTACCAGGCTGACCCGAACTGGTCACAAAAAGCGGGCCTGTAAAACCGGAACCCCTTCTGAACCGGATGGTGTCGCCCGGGCGGAAGTCCCGCTCCCGTATCATTTCCAGCGACTTCCAGGGGGTGCTCTCTGATGTTCCTCTGTTTCGGTCATCTCCAAAACGGGAATCAATATAGTAGGTTCTTGCGGTCGTGTCGGAAGGCAATTCTGGAATATTGGGAGGGTATTCATAACCTGCTTCACAACTGCTGATGAGTAAAAGGAGCAGGATCGATTTTAAAAAAAGCTTTATGTGCATGTTTAGATGGATCATTATGAATAATTTCGAATAGGAATAAACGTTTGTTCAAATTACACGTATTTCCAAGTTCACTGACCAGGTTTTTTACGATTATCAGTATCTACCTTCTGTCATTTCCGGATGCTTCTTTATTATTCCATCACATCACCTTCACGTTGCAATTCTTCCTTATAATAATTCACTCCCAGCTTATCGAACATGGGTACCTGGTGTTGAAGCCTCCCTGTAAATTCTGCAAAGTCACGGTTCAGTCTGTCGGACCAGACAACCTCCGAGAGCGCTGCGATCCTTGGGAACAGTTTATACTCCACCTCCCTGAAAGTCTGGATATGTTCGGTCCATATACATCCATGGGCACCGATAATATACTTCCTTTGCTCCAGATCGAGCTCCTGAGGATACGGATCATAGGACCAGACATTCCCCAGGTTGGTTACATGTCTTTTGGCCCAGTTTGTAGGGCCGTTTTCATACTGGTAAAAATTCAGGTAGAGATGCGTATTGGGACTCATGATGACATCATGTCCCTGCCTGGCTGCTTCAATTCCACCGGCTACACCGCGCCACGACATGACAGTCGCTCCTTCCGGCAAACCACCTTCCAGTATCTCATCCCAACCGATCAGTACCCTTCCGTTTTCTTCCAGAAATTTACCCACACGGCCAATAAACCAGCTTTGTAGTGCATGTTCATCGGCCAGTCCAAGTTCCCTGATCAACTGTTGAACTTCGGCGCTCTCCTTCCACTGATCCTTGATAGCTTCGTCCCCTCCAATGTGTATGTATTTGGAAGGAAACAGGTCCAAAACTTCGGTAAAGACATCCTCCAGAAAATCAAAAGTCACCTCAAACGGATTATAGATCACCGGGGAAATACCCCACCTGGTTCGTACCTCCTGTTCCTTCCCGGTTACACCCAGTTCAGGATAGGCTGCAATGGCCGCCTGTGCATGGCCCGGCAGTTCAATCTCAGGCACTACGGTAATATATCTTTGTGCGGCATATTCCACTATTTCACGGATCTCCTCCTGGGTGTAAAATCCACCATACAGGCTGTCTTTGTATCTATTTTTTTCACCGTGAAATTGAAGATCATTATCGACCTTTCGCCACGCACCCACTTCCGTCAGTTTCGGGTATTTCTTAATTTCAATTCTCCATCCCTGGTCATCCGTAAGGTGCCAGTGAAAACGGTTAAACTTGTATAATGCCAGGTAATCAATATACCGCTTAACAGAATCAACCGTATAAAAATGGCGGGATACATCCAGGTGCATTCCGCGCCATGAAAATGCCGGGAAATCCACAACTTCCATTCGTGGTACAGGTATATACCTGTGCTGCGACTCATCGCTTAATATCAGCTGTAACATGGACTGCAGTCCATAGAAAATTCCACTGCCTTCATTGGCAGAAATCCGGATTCCGGATCTGTTAACCGAAAGCCTGTATCCTTCAGCCGGAATTGTATGATCCCGGATAATTTCCAGACTGATCCTGTTGCCGGATCCTTCTTTTGCAGCAACACGGATCTTCCTGTCGGTATATTTCAATATTTCACTCCTGAACAGGGATGCGCTCGATTCCAGTGCTGTGTTTTCCTTATCATACCACAACATAGTGGCGTTGTTTATCCTAAACATCTCCCCGCTAAGTTCCAACGATTGGGGCTGCGGAATAATTCCGGTGGCCGGCACTGGTTCCTGATCTGCACACGCACCGGTTCCGGTGATTAAGATAAGCAGAACCACCAGTGGAATAATGTATTTATATGTGCCGTGAACAACCATTTTTAAATGCATTGCATGAAAATTCCAGGTAATAGAAAGGCTAATGTCCGGGGTTCTCCCCTGCTAATCCATTAACGCATAGTCTACCCACGACATCGTTGGATCATAATCCGGATTCGGGTCAAGCATCTGTGCATCCACATCCTTCCTCCACTGGTGGAGCAGATCGCGTAATTCGCTGACCTTTACAGGTTCGGCTTCAGAGATATCATTTTGTTCAGATGGATCTTCCTTCAGATTAAATAACTGAACATTGAAATTCTCATAATATTCAATCAATTTATAATCACCAAAACGAACCGCTCCCAAAGGACTTTGCTGTCCGTGGTTGCTGTAGTGAGGGAAATGCCAGAAAATAGGTCGTTCACCTACGGTTCCTTTTCCTGTGATTACAGGAACCAGGCTCTTCCCGTCAAGTCCCAGTTTTTCCGGATCATTCTGAATGCCGATCATTTCAAGAATGGTTGGAAAGAAATCTACCGTGGTTACAGGAATTTCGCAGATCTCATTTTTCAGTCCGCTCCCAGGCATTTTAATGATCAGGGGAACACGTATCCCCCCCTCGTAAAACCACCCTTTTGCACCTCTCAGGGGCAGGTTAGAGGTGGAGTATCTTTTATCATAAGCGTCCTTATTAAGCGCCACCTTGTTCTTTGGATTCCCAAAATTGGCAGCAGACATACCTCCGTTATCAGAATAAAAGATCACGATGGTATTCTCCTCCAGCCCGAGTTCTTCCAGCCTGGCCATCACACGGCCCACGCTTTCATCCACGCTCTCCACCATGGCGGCAAACTCGGAGTTGTCCTGTTTTTGCTTTATTTTGATCGTACGCTCCGGCAGGATTCTGTGGTACTTAAATTCCTCTTTTTTGATCAGTTCATCCAGCTCTTCACGTGTCCGTGGATCCGGATCATCAGGGTTCCCTTCCAGAATAAAATCGGGCCCCTCCTTTACAGGTTGTGCAGCCAATTTCTCGTCATACTTTTCCACCAGGTCCGGACGACCCATGATCGGATCATGCACGGCAAAATGAGACAGGTAGATGAAAAAAGGCTTGTCACGATATGCCTCCATATATTTTAATGCCTCATCAGTGAGCCTGTCGGTAAGATATTCTCCATCAGGACCCCCTTCCAGTCCCTCCATATTGTAGGGTGAAAAATAGGTTCTGTTGGGCCATCCCTTGTTCCACCCAGGAAGATGCAGATCAAAGCCCTGCCTTTCTGTGGATGCAGAATCTTCACCGAGGTGCCATTTTCCGAAAATAGCGGTACTGTAACCATTCTCCTTCAAAATTTCCGGCAGGGTGGTAATATCATAAGGAAGGTGTTGATTGATCAACGGATGCTTTAATTTCTGGAATGGAAAGTCCTTTCGTCCCGGCAGCCAGTCTGTTAAATGCACCCTGGCGGGATACTTCCCTGAGATCAGGCTCGCCCTGGTGGGTGAACATACTGAGCATGTGGCATACGCCTGTGTAAATTTCACCCCCTGGGTTGCCAGGTGATCGATATTCGGCGTCTCGTACAGACTGCTTCCGTAATTACCAACATCACTCCACCCCATGTCATCAATCATGATAAAAACCACATTCGGCCTCTGGTCGATTCCTGTGCTTCCTGTTTGCTGGCAACCCGGCACAAGCGCTGTTAATCCCAATCCTAATCCAATATTTAAAAATTTGTTATTCATGATCTGCTGTATTTAAAAAATTAAATGATTGCCATCACTTCATCCAGATAAGGAATTGAGGAGGAAGCCCC
This sequence comes from Bacteroidales bacterium, assembly GCA_040880545.1. Taxonomy (GTDB): domain Bacteria; phylum Bacteroidota; class Bacteroidia; order Bacteroidales; genus M55B112. The sequence continues at coordinate 29,341 of JBBDIE010000026.1, forward strand.
CATCCTGGTAACTGACAGGGACGCTGCAAAATTTGCCATCCTGATGGCATGCTCGATAGAATCACCTTTTGCCAGAGATACGGCTAAGTAACCGTTGAAAGTGTCACCGGCTGCGGTAGTATCCATCACTTCTACTTTGTTGCCGCCCAGTTGTCCAACCCGACCGTTTGCTGAAAACAGCACGCCATTCGCTCCAAGAGTAATGATAATCGTTTCCAGTCCCAGCTTTTTCAGCTCTTCAATCAATACGGAATTTGATACATTATTTTCAGGGATCGATACCAATTCTACCGCTTCGTTTTCATTGGGAGTTATTATGGTAACCAGCGCAAGTATTTCGGGATCAATCTTCTGTGCCGGTGCAGGGTTAAGGATCACGGGAACCACGTACCTTTTCGCGATCCGGATGGTTGTATACACCGTTTCAATGGGGATTTCAAGCTGTATCAAAACCGCATCGGCATTTTTAATGATCGATTCTCTCTGCTCAATATCCTCGGGCAACAACTGGTTATTGGCCCCTGGTGCCACCGAAATACTGTTCTCCCCCGATTCCGAAACATTGATCAGGGCAATCCCCGAAGGTGTATTTTCGACAATCTTTATACCGGTTACGCCGATCCCTTCATTCTTCAAATTTTCCAGCGCCCCCTTTCCGAAGGTATCGTCCCCGACACAGGCAATGAAATCAACATCCCCGCCTGCCCTTGCTGCTGCAATAGCCTGATTCGCTCCTTTCCCGCCGTTCACCATATGAAATTCACTGCCCAGTACGGTTTCACCCGGCATGGGAAGATGGGGTGATTTAATGATCATATCGGTATTAGAACTTCCAACAACTACAATGCTTGGTTTCATATTAGATCCGTTTATATTAAAAATTTCTTGAGAGTATAATCAAGGCAAGTCCGAAAACATAGAAAATAAACATCAGTGTGAGTAATTTCGATACGTTCTTAACCCCTTTGAACTCTTTCCAGATGTAAACACCCCACAGTGCAGCGATCAGCGTAGCGCCCTGGCCGAGGCCATAGGAGATGGCAAACCCGGCCTGTCCCGATGCTATGATGTTCAATGTCATTCCAAGGCTCCAGATAGCGCCTCCCAGAATTCCCACCATGTGCAGTTTCAGGTTGCCCTGGGTGAAATATTCTCTGTATGTTGCCCTTTCACCTGACAAAGGCCTGTACATTAAGATGGTGTTCCAAACAAAATTTGAAAGAAGCAGTCCGACAGCGAAAACTACAGAAGCGGTATAAGGTGTAAATTTTCCCGCTTCAGGCACACTGAAATCGCGGATCATCGATACCGCCACAAACTTGTAAAAGAACCCCATAAGAATACCTGCCACCACCGAAATAATGATCCCTTTGGAGGTGGACCCCCCCTCATGGTCAGACTTCTTCCTGTAGGCCATTGCGTCGAGGATAATGGCCCCGGTTACAAAGGCAACGCCTGCAAAAAGAATTAAACCGTTGCCAATTGGCTCCGATATATAGTTGGAAACTACCCCAATTACCAGTGCCAGTCCTATACCTATGGGGAAGGCTACCGCCATTCCTGCCAGATCAATGGCTGCCACCAACAGAATATTGGCCAGGTTAAAGATAATCCCGCCAAGGAGTGCATAACCAAAACTCTTGAGCGTACCCTGCATTAAATCGGGAATAAAACTTCTTCCTTCATCTCCATGGCTGCCTATTGTAAATGCCAGAATCAGGGAGAGAATAAGTACACCAAAGGCATAATCCCAGTAGAAAAGCTGAAACGCCCATTTTTTAGAGGCCAGCTTCTGGGTATTTGCCCAGGATCCCCAGCACAACATGGTAATTGTACAGAGAACAACGGCCCACGGATATGAATTAACTATAAACATCTGTTAGGTATTTATGTATAAGTAAAATTTAATTTATAATAATTTACCAAAATTTCCAATTTTGCAGGTCCGGATATAATTAACCTCGATTAACAGACAGTGCAGTTTTAAAACCACCTGTATAACCCTTTGAAATAATTTTGCTCTAACGTTTGTGCAAGTAAAGAAAAAAAAATCAAAATCAAACAAATTCGTTCAAATTTTTTACCGACTTCCTAATGATCAGATTGGTCTTCAGCCTCATATTAATTGCTTTACGCTGGGTCTGGGTATTTTCGATCAGTCGTTTAATTACACTCACTGCCAGTTGTCCTAGTTCACTTTTTTTCTGTTCAATGGTGGTCAGCGGTGTTCCAAGATAGGCCGAGTAAGGTTGTTCATCGAAAGAGACCAGAGATACATCCCCGGGAATACTGATATTGATCTCACTCAGTGCCTTGATAACACCTAACGAAATAAGATTGCTCAATGCAAAGATAGCCGTGGGGGGCTCATCCGTACTAAAGAGGATATGGGTCTGCTTGTATCCGTTCTCAATACTGAAATTTTCACCGGTGATCAGCGAATAGTCGACCTCAATGTTGTTCTTCTTCATGGCATCAACATAACCGGAAACACGCTCCTTATTGGGCTGACTGTTTATGATTCCCTGTACACATGCAATCTTGGTATGACCCATGGAAATCAGATAATTAACCGCTTCAAAAGCCCCGTGGTAATTATCAGAGGTTATGAACGGTAAATTTACATCGGGAAAGTACCTGTCCACAATTACAATAGGCAGCCCGGACTCATAAATACGTTCCAGGTGATCAAATTTTGTCCCTACCGGAGCAACAATAATCCCTTCAACTTTATGTCCTAACAGCAGGTTGATCAGTTTAAGTTCCAGGCTCAGACTTTCATGACTGTCGCATAAAATGATGGAATATCCCTCTAGCCTGGCCTCCATCTCAATACTTTTTGCGATGTCGGCAAAAAACGGATTCGATATGTCAGGTATGATCAGCCCCAGTGTTTCTGTTTTGTCCATCTTTAACCCCCGGGCAATCTTGTTGGGAATGTAATTATACTCTTTGGCTGCCTTCAAAACACGCTCCTGGGTTTTCGGACTTATCCTGTAGCTCTCAGCTTTGCCGTTTAAAACGCGGGATACGGTTGTAATTGATACATTCAGTATTTTTGCCAGTTCCCGAATGTTTTTCGCATTCTTTCTTTCCATCTAAGAATTTGTTTTTAGGTTCCTTCCGTTGCGCTAAACAGTACCGCTTTTCTGATTTTCACAGTTTATTGATTTCTCCGATAATCCATGCTGATGCTGATATAGAACAAGATAGTAATTATAAATTTTGTTTTCGCTGTTTCTGAAAATTTTATACAAGCTATACGTAATATGCCGGGGTTTCTTTGATCAGTACCCTTCATGCAACAAGGAAGTCCCTGTTATGGATGCCTTATGCAAACCAACATATAGTCCCCCGGCATAAGCTTACCTATTCCCCCGTTTACTTTTGTTTTTATATTATTGGTCAGGTCAGTCAATTCAATATCTGAATGTAAAAAATCTCCAGGTAATTTTACCGTAGCCGAGGAATTCTCAGGTACCACAATATGATGCCTGTAAATATCGTCTGTCACTTCCCATTCAGATACAATTTCTCCCCTGACCGATTGGTAGGTACATTTCACCCAACCGATATCACCCACCATGTTAGGTGCGATGACAATATTACTGAAAGCCACTGAATTATCATCCTGATATATTCCCCCCAGGCCGGAATAGAACCATTCCATCAGGTGTCCCAGCATAATATGATTCTGGGAAGATGACGGTAGTGCGGCCCAGGATTCAGACAGGGTTGTTGCACCCTTTTCAATTTGCCAGGCATACCCCGGTCTGTCAGACCGGTTATTCATCCTGAACAATAACTCCGACAACCCATTCTCACGCAATACCCTCACCAGGAAAAAATACCCCACATCGCCAGAGGTGAGTGCATAATCATTTTTTTCGATGGCGCTCACCATGTTTTTAATCACCAGGCGCTGATCCTCTTCAGGCAGGATTTTAGTATATAACGAAATAGCGTAAGCAGTCTGACTCCCCGTTGAACAAACGCCGGTTTCTTTGTTGTAAAAGTGTGCCAGGAAGGCATTCCTGACCTTTGCGGCACGTGCACTATACCTGGCAGCATCTTCCGGCAAATTGAGCAATCCTGCGATCTTCTCCATGGTTTTCAGGTCCAGGTAACAGATGGCGGTTGCAGTGACAGCTTTTGGTGTTAGCTGCGCCTCACCCGGCTTATCCGGCCCCAGGTCATACCAGTCCCCCAGCCCATGTACGAGGATGTTGTTTTCCGACATTCCTTCCAGGTATATCATATACTTTTGCATCATCGGGTAGGCCAACTCCAGTATCTCCGTATCCCCATACCACCGGTAGATCTGCCAGGGCAACAGAACCGCTGCACTTCCCCATTCAGGTGAATCCCTGAACCCATCCCTGAATTCCACGTACTCCGGTGCAATGTCCGGTACCAACCCGTTCTCAAGCTGGGAATCGATCATATCATTAACTATCTTCCTGCTTAAAGCATGCATATCGAAATTGTAATTTATAGAGGGCCCCATGAGGTAGGACTGCTCCAGCCAACCCAGTTTTTCACGATGGGGACAGTCGGTTAAGACACTGGCCATATTGCTTTTAATACTCCGGTTTATGATCGAATAAATCTGGTTCATGCTTGTATCCGAGCAACTGAATGAGCCTGCCTCGGGCGCCGAATTGCGCGTATGCAGCATGTTAAGCTCGATGATCTCAGTTGCTGAATCAACACCTTCTGCCTCAATGATCTCCACCTCAACATACCTGAAACCATAATAGGTAAACCGGGGCCGCCATTCTTCCACTCCTCCACCCTTCAGGGTATAGTTAAACTCATACGGACCACCTCCGCTTCGCTGGGTAATATTGTTCCCTTCATCCAGTATCTCATCCGGACGAATAGTAATCGTTGTACCCCTGTTTCCTTTTACCTTTAAAGCGATGATCCCCGAACCATTCTGGCCAAAATCATAGATCTGCCTTCCCGTTTCCGACCGGATTACCCTTATCGTGTCCAATACCTCCATCACTTTCAGGGGGCGATCCTGCTCCATCACCAGGTTCTGAACAGAATCATTTACAATGACCGGATTATTCCAGTCCGAATCATCAAAATCCGCATGCTCCCACCCCGTGATCTCCCTTCTTGCATCGTAATCTTCTCCCCCGTAAATGCTGCTGAATGTTATTGGGGATGGTGTGACTTTACAGCTGCTGTCGGACCAGATATTTTCATGGCTCCCATCCTTGTAATGTACCTGAATATGAAATATTAACCGGGGATTTCCATACGCGATTACCATTTTGCGATAACGTTTGCGGTTAATGTTAAAAAAACCACCTCCCACCATAACCCCCAAAATATTTTCTCCCTCTGAAATCAAATCGGTTATATCGTAACTGTTGAATAATTGTCTTTTTTCATAGAGTGTCCAACCGGGCGCAAGGAAACTGTCTCCTACCTTTGCTCCATTTACCGTGGCTTCATAGTGTCCCAATCCGCTGATATGTAACGATACTTTTTCAACTCCGGGTTTTACAGGAAAGTTTTTTCTGAAAAGAGGAGTTACGACATTTTCCAGGCTTCGCTCCCCTAACCTGTTTCCCCAGCCATGAACCCCAGGCACCACTTTCATGCTATCTGCAAGTTGCTCATAGGCAATCCAGTCTGCCCCCTGCCATAATTCCTTTGCCGTTCCTTTATTGCTCTGAGAATTACAATTCACCGGCAATATGAAGAGAATATAAAATATAGGTGTCAGAAAGAGGCCTGCTTTTACTACTCGTAATTTTGAGGATTGTAAACTAGTCATTGTCAACGGTTAAGGTAACCATACCACGTGGCATCATTCTTTCAAAAACAGTCATTACCCGGTACATTGCGGATAGCACCTGGTCATTCCCGGAGGACCAAATCCGGATTTCCGGGACCGGATAAAATTATCTAATTTTTTGAAATAAATCTAATCTGATTTCGTGAGGAGCGCTGAAATTGTTTCAAAGAAGGGAAGTAATGGGACAAACTGATAGAATTATTACAGGGAACTGGCCGGTTTAATATTACAATATAAACCTGGTATAATTCTGAATTAGTAGTTTATTGCTATATTTTTTTGTTGTTTTGTAACTGGAATAACAGCAGATGTAGGAGCATACACGCGCTTGCTTCAACGTATAAAAAACGTATATGAATAAATTTTTCACACTCCAGTTGATTACTCTTCTGCTGTTTCCGGTGTACACCATTGCACAAAATTCTGAAGATTATTACCGTACAATCGTTGATGAGGGAGAGTCTCCGGAAGTATTCATAAAAAATGAAAACAAGCCGGTGGCAATACCCTTCAGAAACAACCTGTTCGGTCAACATCCTTATATGGGCAACCATATGTCAAATGTACTTCCCGGTCAGACCATGTATGATGCCAACGATGCACTTATATTTCTTAAACCACTGGAGGAGACAAAATTCAGCGCCCAGACAGACTTCTTCTATACAGATGATTTTAAAAAAGAGGTTGAACGCAGAATACGTATTATCCAGGGACCCCAGCTGGACTCCTTTTTAGAACAGAATGGCTTTGAAACTATTGGAGATTACGTTGAAAAGTTGACTCAGCCGGTACCTGAAAAATCAAATCCTACTGTGATCTAATCTGAGATGGAGCCTTATACTACATCCCTTGCTATCAAAAACGAAGCACTTCGCCTCGGGTTCTCTGCATGTGGATTTTCGAAAGCTGAGTTCCTGCCGAAAGATTCAAAACGGCTGAAAAGCTGGCTCGACAACGGCTATCATGGTTCGATGCAGTACATGGAGAACCACTTCGAAAAGCGGACTGATCCCTCAAAACTGGTTGAAGATGCCAAATCGGTGGTCTCCCTGCTGCTGAATTATTATACCGACAAACAGCAAACCGATCCGGAAGCACCTATAATATCAAAATATGCCTACGGGACCGACTACCACTTTGTGATGAAGGACAAAATGAAATCACTCTTTCAATTCATCCACGAACATTTTGGCCCCATCGATGGCAGGGTGTTTGTCGATTCGGCACCGGTGCTCGACAGGGCCTGGGCCGTAAAAGCCGGCCTGGGGTGGATCGGCAAACATTCCAACCTGATCAACCGCGATCTCGGCTCTTTTGTTTTTATCGGGGAACTGATCATTGACCTGGAACTGGATTATAACCAGACCCCCGAAAGCGATTTCTGTGGAGGTTGTACCATGTGTATAGATGCATGTCCGACAGATGCCATACTTCCCAACCGGACCATCGACGCTAACCGGTGTATCTCCTACCTGACCATCGAAAACAGGGACCTGATCCCCGAAAAATTCAAGGGGCAGTTTGAAAACAGGGCATTTGGCTGCGACATCTGCCAGGATGTCTGTCCGTGGAACAGGAAAGCAACAAAACACCAGGTTGATGACTTTGAACCTGAACAAAGGTTGCTGGAGATGCGAAAACCCGACTGGCAAAAGCTGGACAGGGCCTCATTTAACGTTCTCTTCAAAAAATCAGCTGTAAAAAGAGCCGGCTACAAGGGGCTTACACGAAATATCCAGTTCCTGAGTTCCCAGGGTGAAAACAGTTGAATTTAACACATGGGGCCGGCAGGTACGAATCAATTAAAATCACCCCGAAACAAATTCATCTGTAACATTTCTTCTTTCACTTCGTCCTATGGGAAAGCAAATCAAAATCTCATGAAAAGAATAATTACACTTTCCATAGCGCTCCTGCTCACAGGAGTGTCCGTTTCGGCCCAAACCATTGAAACTGAACAACTCTTCCAGAAATATAAGGGTAAAGAGGGGGTAGTCTCGATCTGGATACCGGGAATAGCCATGAAACTGGCAGCTTCCATTGCTGATCTGGACAGCGAGGAAACAGCTTTCCTCAGGTCAGTTAAATCCGTCAGGGTACTGACTATAGAGAACAGCCATTTATACCCCGGCGTGAATTTTACAAGGGAAGCAAATCTACAGCCGGGTAAAAACGGTTATCAGTTAATGGTTCAGGTGAGTGACGGCGGTCAGGATGTGATGATCCTGGGAAAAGAAAAAAATGGAAAGCTTAAGAACCTGCTCATCCTGGTAGGTGGTGATGACAACGTGATGGTACATCTGAAAGGCAGAATGAATGCAGACATGGCCGGTTCCATCGCCCGGATCGCCGGTCTTGAAGGAACAAAATATTTAAGTCACCTGTGACAGTTCAGGGTTTCCAAAGAAGAGAGGGCCATCCAGCGAGGGGTGGCTCTTTTTTTTGTACCTGTAGAATGCCACGCTGACGCAAATCTCCTTAACGGGAGTTGAAATCTATACGGAACAGGGGAATCTTTTCGTATTCCGGATTTGCTTCTACATCTTCCGCCGTATCACTATTTTCTCTTACTTTCCAGAATACAGGAGCCACAGACTTTACCGTTTTCACCAAATACAAAGTCTCAGGATCGATGCTCCATTCTTCATAGAATATCAATGAAAATATTCGTTCCTGCAACACAGATTGTAATAAAGAATATTCCCCATCGTCCCAAAGTTCTCTCCAGCCATCTCCCATTTCCTTTTCTGAAAATACTTTTGTTCCCATGCTATCAATATCCATAGGTACATGAGTATCAATTTTAAAAATCTCCCTGCCCTGTTCGAAAGCCTGGTTAAAAATTGCATCGGTCAGATGCTTCCCATGCTGTTTGTTCCATTGTGGACTATTTTCCAGGTAATACGGGGAGGGCCCGTTCATCCATAGCCCTGTAGAATCGTGGTCAAGGGCAGAAAGCCAAGCTTCATTAACCATAATGAATTCATATTCAATGGACGCAAGCGGAACCAGACGCTTTATTCCCCTTTTTCGCTTATACAGATTGTCTTGTCGTGCAGAATATTTTACAATGCCCAGCAGTATCCTGTCAAATTTCCCCGGGTAACCTATTCCGGCTGTCTCCTTCCTGATCCACCGCACAGGGCAAATACCGGCAACAATTTTCTCCAGTATGAATTCTTCCCGGTCCAGCGACCATTCATCTATTGTGAAAACTGACATTATTCCATGCCTGTCCTGGCTGTATACATCCTGCACTCCGGGCAGTTCCATTCCATAATGATCTGTCAGTTCCACCTGCTCCTCTAGCTCCCGTATACGCACATTTTCACCTTCAAAGATCCCTACGGGCCATATATACAGAGGCACCTCCCCGGAACTTACCTGTTGCCAGATAAGGTCATAGAGATTGACATCATTCAAATCCGCTTTCAAACTGTATTCCGGCATCCAAGGTGTAAGTACCGTATCGGTGGAATGATTATCATACAGATCATGCTCCTCGAAAATTCTCAGTGTCGCCTGATAAAGTGCATTCTGTGCGGCGGCTGCAATTCCCGCAACAAGAATAAGAACGGATATAAGATATTGTGGTCGCATCATGGGACAATCATTTATGCATGCAAGGTACAATGAATACCGAAGGCTGACAAGTCACGAACCCTGCCCCAACCGGTTGCCAGGATAAGGAGCGGGGGTGATCTGATGATCAACGTTTTTACACTTTCAGAAATATTTTTTTCTTATACAATATATACAGCACATACCAGACAATGGTCACATAACCGATTGCACCAATCAGCTCCCCCCAGGCCACGCCGGCTCTTTCTGCTATTCCTCCGAAGAAAAAGTTGGTGGTGCTCCAAAAATTAAAGATTCCCGCCTGTAGCAGGTAAATGGTGATCGCATTAAGTCCTATCACAACAAAAAAGAATGCCCACCTACGGTAACCCCAGATGTCGATCACCAGGTAAAACAGCGCCAGGAACAGCAGGCTCAATCCACCGGCAAAGAGTACGAAAGAGCTGGTCCACAGGTTTTTGTTCACGGGGAAAACCGCTCCCCATAGCCAGCCCAGAAAAAGGGCAAGCACGCCGGCCGCCATTAAATACCAGAATTTCCTGATGCGTGAATACAACTGGTCTGGCTTGGAGAGAAAGTTCCCGGTCAGAGATCCCATCAGGGCCGTTGCAACTGCGGGAAAAGTGGATAATATCCCCTCCGGATCGTGCACAGTATTATAGAGTCGTCCTGGAAGCAACATGCGGTCTATGTACCCCACCAGGCTTCCCTCCATAGTGAAATTTCCTGCACCGGATCCGGGAACAGGTATCAGTGCCATCATTCCCCAATAGCTTAACAGTATCCCGCCAAACCAGGCAAACCACCACTTTGGATCCACATGAATGACAATAACAGCGCCAAAGAACCAAGCGATGCCAATTCTTGCAAGTACTGATGCATATCGCATATTTTCAAAATCGAACCGTAACAGACCGTTATAAATCATGCCGAAAAAAACCAGCAAGAGCATCCTCTGAAACATGTGCCGGTAAATCTGCCCCATGGTCTGCCCCTTCTCCATTCGCTTTCTGAAAGAAAATGGCCAGGTTGCACCCGATATGAACAGGAAGAGGGGAAAGATCAGGTCGTAAAACCGGAATCCGTGCCATTCGGCATGTTCCATCTGGCCATCCAGCCACAGGAATGCTCCCCAACCGGAAAGTCCGGCCAGCGCGGCAATAATCAGATGTCCCCCCGAGATCCATAACATATCAAATCCCCTGAGGGCATCCAGCGACATCAGGCGATCACTTTTAACAGGAGTTTTTGTTTCCATAGATATATCTGTCAATTGATGAACTCACACTATTGTGAAAGAATGGTTACGGCAATGTTCCTGATATCCCTGGGACCGTCAAATTCGCAAAGAAAAATGTTCTGCCATGTGGAAAGCCCCATCTTTCCATCGATAATGGGAATGGTCTCCTGCGGCCCCACGATTCCTGCCTTCAGGTGTGAATCGCCGTTATTGTCCTGCTGGTCATGCTCCCAAACTCCTGCCGGGATCAGTTTTCTAAGCAAATTTACCACATCATTCTGCACCGAATTATCCCAGTTCTCCTGGATCATTATTCCTGCCGTGGCCCCCTGTACATATACATTCACCAGTCCATTTCTGACCCCGCTTCCGGAAACAACTGTTTCAACGTCACCAGTAATGTCATACAGACCTTCGTGCTCAGAAGTTGATATTTGAATTATCTTTATCAATTTCTTACTTTAGTAAACATAAACTCAAATATAGTGTTTTCAGTGTTTAGGAAAAATTAAAATGGATGACCAGGTATAAACACTCCAACTACACAACAGAAGACGGGAAGAAATTATTTCTGAGGGAATGGCTCCCTGAAAATGAACCCGGTGCAGTGATCTTATATATCCACGGACTGGGTAGTCACGGGGGAAGGCTCGATCATTGGGCAGAAAGATTTGTAAGTGAACAGATCGCTTTCTATGCATTCGACCAGCGCGGGCATGGAAAATCGGACGGAAAAAGGGGACACCCGACAAATATCAGCTATATGATCAACGATGTCCGGACAATGACAAATCATATAAGAAAGTTATTTCCAGGTCTGCCGATCATCCTGTACGGACATAGCCTGGGGGGGGCCATAGCCATCAATTACGTAATAAGTACAACCTATACAGTTGATGGACTGATCGTTACCTCGCCCTGGCTCAAGTTGGTGAGCCCACCGCCACCATTGCTGATCCGGATTGTCAGTCTCCTTCAAAAAATAGTACCCGGGATCACCCTCTCGAACAAGCTGGATCCGAAAGATATTTCCGGTGATGAGTTGGAGGTGCAAAAATATATAAATGATCCGCTGGTACACGACAGAATTTCCATCGGACTGTTCAATAGCGCCTACGAGGCAGGTTACAATGCATTACGGAATGTTTATAAGATCAACTGCCCGTTACTCATCATGCATGGTACCGGCGACAGGATCACCTCTGCCAAAGCCAGTGAAGGATATGTGATGAACACCAGTAACCGTACAAGGCTGAAGCTCTGGAAGGGCGCCTTCCACGAATTGCATCACGAACCAATACGTGATGATGTTTTCAATTATATAATCAACTGGCTGAAAGAGAATCATTTTGTTCAGCCTGCTGTAGTGAAACATCATGAAATTCCGGACTGAACTCCATATTAAAAAAACAACGGGCGGGGCCGGGTACAAGAAACCCATCATGATGCTGGGATCTTGTTTTACGGACAACATTGGCCAATACCTAAAAAAGTACCTTTTTACGATCGCTATCAACCCATTCGGGGTAATTTACAATCCCATGAGTATCAGAAACGGGATCCAAACCCTGCTATTTAAGGAAAAGTACCTTCCGGAAGATCTGCAATTTTACAACGAACTCTATTTTTCGTTCGATCACTACACAAAATTTTCCGATCCGGATAAAAACAGTGCGCTGCAAAAGATAAACAGCACATTTCTTCATGCAAAAAAGTTGTTACCTGAGGCGGGACATCTCATACTTACATTCGGATCCGCATTCATTTATGAACTGAAAGAGACCGGTAAGCTGGTCAATAACTGCCATAAACTTCCGGCGCACCGGTTCAACCGGCGAATGGTTACCGTCGGGGAGATTGTTTCGGCCTACAGCGAACTGCTTGAGGCGATCCGGTCCGCTAATCCAGGTTTGAAAATAATTCTTACGGTGAGTCCAGTGCGCCATGTCAGGGATGGCTTTGTGGAAAACCAGCGGAGCAAGGCAACCCTCCTTCTCTCTGCAAGTGAGCTGGAAAAACTTTATCCGGAAACATGTTCCTACTTCCCCTCCTACGAGATCATGATGGATGACCTGAGAGATTACCGGTATTATGCCCCCGACCTGGTTCATCCCAATGACCAAGCCATAGAATATATCTGGAACCATTTTATGGAGAGCTGCATTGAAGATGAGGCCCTCCAGATTATCAAAAGGCTGGATCCATTACTAAAATCACTTCACCACCGCCCCCTGCATACCAAAACCAAAAGTTTCAGGGAGTTTCAGCAAAAAACAGAAGAGAAAATCAGCCAGATGAAGAAGGAATTCCCCTGGCTCAAGTGGGAGGAATAATTATTTTCAATTAATACCGGAAAGTCATAATTCCTGTATCATCCCGACTCAAAACCTGTTTAAAAAGGTTGTAGGCCATTTTTGTTTAATATTTTTTTTATTTTATTGAACAATTTTATTCTTTATCTGTTCTTAATCTGAAATCAATTAAACAGAAAACGGAACTCTAAAAAATGAAACATTTAAAAATTCTAATCCTGGTACTTTTCATCATGACAGGGAATCGAGTAGCGGGACAGAATGGCAAAATTGAAGGGCGGATTTATAATGCAAAGAACAACAAGCCGGTGGAATTTGCAACTATCGCTCTCTTTGGATCCGGAACAGGAACCATCAGTGACATTGACGGAAATTTTGTTTTAACGGGGTTAACTCCTGGCTTTTTGGAACTACAGGTATCATCGGTTGGATATGTAAGTTATGTGGTGGAAGGCATCCAGGTTACAAACAGCGGCACTGTGTATATTGAAATTCCTCTTGAGGAGGCCAGTTATGAACTGGATGAAATTGTTGTAAAAACGTCTCCATTCAGACGTAACAATGAAAGTCCCGTTTCTCTCCAGCGGATCAATATTGAAGAGATTGAAAAATCTCCGGGCGGGAACAGGGATATTTCCAAAGTGATCCAGTCTTACCCAGGAGTGGCTTCAACACCTGCCCAGCGAAATGATGTAATTGTCAGGGGAGGCGGCCCATCAGAAAATACCTTCTACCTGGATGGTATTGAGATTCCCAATATCAATCACTTTGCCACACAGGGTGCATCCGGGGGGCCCGTGGGTATCATCAACGCTGACTTTCTGCGTGAAGTGAATCTCTATTCCGGGGCATTCCCTGCGAACCGTGGTAATGCCTTGAGTTCAGTGATCGATATGTACCAGGCAGATGGAAACAGGGACAAATTCAAATTCAAAGGATCTGTCGGGGCATCCGACCTGGCCCTTACTGCCGATGGTCCTGTTGGAGACAACACAACCTACCTGGTTTCAGTGAGACGCTCTTACCTGCAATTTTTATTTGCTGCACTGAAGCTTCCTTTTCTTCCGAAATACAATGATTACCAGTTGAAAGTAAAATCGAAACTCAACGATAAAAATGAAATTACGCTGGTAAGTCTGGGCTCATACGATATTAATTCTCTCAATCTCGATGCAAACGAAACGGTCCAGCAGCGATATATCCTCGGGAACCTGCCTGAAAGTGACCAGTGGAGCTATGCCATCGGTATGGTTTATAAGCACTACCGTAAAAACGGATACGATACATTTGTTGCCAGTAGGAACTACCTGGACAATAAAGCCAGGAAATTTGCGGGAAATGATACCGATTCCCTGTTACTGCAGGATTATAAATCAGATGAGATCGAAAACAAATTCAGGTATGAAAATAAAAGCCGGTTTGAAAACGGCGTTAAACTGAATCTTGGATTAGATTATGCCTATGCAAAATCTTTCACCGATAACTATTTTCTAACATACATAAACGGAAGTCCGGCCGAATTCGATTATTATGCTGAACTGTTCCTTCACAAATGGGGTGGATTTGGCCAGGTGAGCCACGAAATCCTGAACAACCGACTGGCCCTCTCCTTCGGGGTACGAATGGATGCCAACAACTACAATGATAATATGAATAATATGGTGAACCAGCTTTCGCCGAGGTTATCGGCCTCTTACCTGCTAACCTCCGGACTCTATCTTAACTTTAACAGTGGCAGGTATTACCAGCTCCCAGCCTATACTACGCTCGGATACAGAGACGAAGAAGGTATCGCAGTTAATAAGGAGAATGATCTGACCTACATCCAGTCGGACCATATTGTAACCGGTCTGGAATTTCTGCCAGATGATAAATCCAAACTCAGTATCGAAGGTTTTTACAAAAAATACAATAATTATCCCTTTTCCCTGAGAGATTCAATTTCACTGGCCAGCAAAGGAGCCGATTTTGGCCTTTTCGGGAATGAACCTGTCACTTCCACAGGCGAGGGAAGGGCCTATGGTGCTGAGATACTTTACAGGAACAGGGATCTATTCAAGTTTAATCTGATTCTTTCATACACCCTGGTACGCAGTGAAACTAAATCAGAAAGGGCCATACTCGCCGACAGGGAATGGATCCCCACTGCGTGGGACAACAAACATCTGTTTAATCTGACAGGCTTCCGGAAATTCAACAATTACTGGCAATTGGGATTTAAGTGGCGGTTTGTTGGGGGAACACCCTACACCCCGATAGATGCGGAAGCCAGTGCCAATGTTCTCAACTGGAATTATACCGGACGCGAAATTTATGACCTGACCAAATATAACAGCGAACGACTAAAACCCTTTCACCAGCTTGATGTGCGGGTGGATAAAGAATGGTTTCTAAGTGCATTTACCTTAAATCTCTACTTCGATATTCAAAATATTTATAACTACAAATCAGCCGGTACAGAGTTCCTGGTACAGCAACTGGAAAACGAACGACCGGTGATCACCAACCCCGGAGCACCTGTCAGCGAACAACAATATGATATGGAACGGGTTATGACCGAAGTTGGTACAATACTACCGTCGGTGGGGGTAATTATTAAATTCTAAAAAACGCTGCTCTAAACTCTGTGCCAGCTTGCTGATCTGATTCCTCTGTGGTTAAAAAAAGGGCTCATTCGATGAATACTTACACCCTCTCATGTTGCGTCAGCTACTTCTCACCGTTGCGCCAGCAACTTCTCTCTTCTCCCACCAGATAAACGTCCGAAAACGTACACCACCGTCACAATTATGAACAATCCTGTAATTCTTCAAAAAGATGCATATCTTTGTTTACAAGCCTGTTATTCATTTTGGCATATTGATTGTTTAAGAATACCCCATATAACCCAGATAATAAAATAAGATGATCAAAACCGTAGACCTCGTTAAAGTATTCCGCACTGATGAAGTGGAAACTACTGCACTCAATAAAGTGAATATTGAAGTTCAGGATGGTGAATTTGTAGCCATCATGGGCCCATCAGGATGTGGCAAATCTACACTACTGAACATTCTCGGGCTCCTGGACAATCCGTCTGGCGGTTCTTACCTGTTTGGTGAAACTGAAGTAGCCGGACTCAGGGAGAAACAAAGAACCAATTTGCGTAAGGGAAACATCGGGTTCGTGTTCCAAAGTTTCAATCTGATTGATGAACTCACTGTTTATGAAAATATTGAGCTGCCACTGCTCTACCTGAAAATGTCGGGTTCAGAGCGGAAAAAGAAGGTGGAAGCTGTCATGGAAAGAATGAAGATCATTCACAGGAGAAACCATTTCCCACAACAATTATCAGGCGGACAGCAGCAAAGAGTTGCCATTGCCCGTGCCGTAGTAACCAATCCCAAACTGATCCTCGCCGATGAGCCCACCGGTAACCTTGACTCTGCCAATGGCGCCGAGGTTATGGCACTGCTTACAGAACTGAACGAGGATGGTACCACCATTATTATGGTAACACACTCACCCAGTGATGCCGAAAAAGCACATAGAATTATACAGCTATTTGACGGTCATATTGTTACGGAAAATATTCAAAAGAAGCTGTAATTACCTGACAACCTGTTATATATTTCCTGCAATCACCATGAATTACTCCGGCAAATAGAAATACTTAAAGTACTTGGAGTACTTGGAGTACTTGGAGTACTTGGAGTACTTGGAGTACTTGGA
>JBBDIE010000027.1:0-7514 GCA_040880545.1 Bacteroidales bacterium
GGAACGATACATTAATACTACTCAGCCCGCCTGGACTCGTTTAAATCGTTCTTGAACTTTTTGCGCCACCGCTAAAGCTAAGGCGGCACGCGGTTGGTTACTTTTTTGCATCACAGGCAAAAAAGTAACTGGGGTTTGGGGCAACGCCCCAGGGAAGGTTACTGGTATTCATCGTATGGGTCCTTTCTTTTAACAACAGAGTAATCAGACCAGCAAGCTCTTGAGTAAATGGATACAGGATAATTTTAAACTCCCTTAACTCTGCGGTTAAAAAAGAATCTAAACAAAGAATGCATAATTTACTCTGAATACTGAATCAAAGCGACATAGCCACGAAATATCGTTGAAATCCCTGAATAAAAAACGAAGCGCCTCCCCCTTCTCCACGTGGCCGGGGGGAGGTGAGGTGCTACAAGCGTAAGACAGAAAACGGACATAATGGACAGCCACTAAATGTTCGAAACTGAACCTTACCAGTTACGCTGGCCCGCTTTGTACTTCCCGTATTCCAGCATAACAGCATCAAAAAACATCCCTGCCACCAGGTTTGCCCCGCGGGGTGTGAAATGGATGTAATCTGACGTTGCCAGGGGCGGATCGGCGAGGACAAAATTGGTGATAGAATTTTCTCCACCCATGGCCTCGTACATGTCCCAGAACGCGCATCCCGATTCCAGGGCAGCTTCACGCAGAGCATCACGAACCGGTTCAAGGGTGTTGAATGTGACAAACTTGCCGTTCTCCCTGGTGGACATATCTCCCGGTCCAATAACAACGATCTTCACACCCGGACAAACCGTTTTCAGGTAATTCAACTCCCGCTTAAAAGTTTTCTTGTAAAAGGAGGCGGATTTGATGTAAGGCACGACGTTCCCTCCAAACTGCATGATGATCAGTCCGGGATTCACCGCTGTGAGCATGGTGTCCAGTGTTTGCCTGTCTGAATTGCTGAATTCCAGTCCGGAGCTTCCCCGCATGGCAATATTGTCCATCTGTACCCCTGCTTCCGGATCAAAGCTGATACCATACACCCTTCCCCCCTCCTGCAGGTTAAATGCAAGTTTTACTTTTTCTACATCTGTATCGATCTTATATTCAATCATATGGTAACCACCGTGAACCAGGGTGATGGTGTCGGATATGGTATCATTTATGTGCACTGCTATCATTCCGCTGTCCACATAGGCGTGAAGAAAAATCCGGATGGTGCTGAAAGATGATGCCCGTTTTCCCTGGCGAAATATAAATTCCACAGAGGGGATGATGTCCTTGTCTGGTTTCGGGACAGCTGTATAGCATGCCATCATCCCGTAACAGGAATGCTCAATGGTTGAGTCCCGTTCCCCGAAACCAGTGTACCTGATCCAGTCGCCCTCAATCTTCTCCCTGAAAACCGGGTTGCCCGAGTAAAGTGGTATGGCAGGTACCATTCCACAACCAGATCCGCCGAATACTTTTTGAAACCGGTACCTCAACAAAGCGGTCATCCTGTCATTTTCAATCTGGGAGTCCCCGTAGTGCAGAATCCGGATAAGCCGGTCATTCTGTATGGCTTTTTCTGCAACAATAAAGAAGGGTGCCAGGCCGGTGGAATCCTGAACTGGAAATTCGATGGGGTATACCCGATTTGAGATGCTGTCTATCCTTGCCCGGATGATTGAATCCATGTTGATATCCGGTTCGGGCACCTGAAAAAAGAGCGGCAGGTTAATCATCCCCGATTCGGGATCATCGGTCACCGTAATATTTTGAATGAGGCTGTCTGTATAGATTGAAGAGGATGTGTCCCTGGTAAACAGACCGGCTGGCGATATAAAGCGCAACTTCAGATCATCGCTGAGTCTGATGCCATCCCTGGGAAAGATAACCGCGATGCCCAGAATGAGCACAAAAACAGAAAGGAAGTAAAAAAATATCTTCGACGGTTTCATGGACTAAATATAGAAAAAAAGTGGGGGGTTGTGACCGGTACGTATTAAGGCTCCTTAAGTACGCCCACTTCAAATCTTCTTAATCCGGATCTTTTGCCCGGGTTTGATGCTGTGTCCATTGGTAAGGTTGTTCCACCGTGTGATATCGGTATCGCTGATCCCCGGGTATTTTTGTGCAATCTCCCAGAGGGTATCCCCCGACCTTACCGTGTAAAGAATGAATTCCTCATCCTCACTCACCGGGTCATTGACGGTTGTGATAGCCGGTTGACTCACAATCCTGCCGGCAAACTGCTGTTTCTGGGTAAATGACATGGTATTCAGGTCTTTGTACCGGCCGGAATTTCCTTTGGGTTTATAGATCAACAGTTTCTGCCCGCTTCGGATCACATTCCTGGAAATATTGTTCCAGTACCGCAGATCCGACAGCCTTACATCGTACCAGTCGGCAATATAGCCCAGGTTATCGCCCGATTTCACGGTATAATAAAGCTTGTCGTATTTGTCCGCCGGCAGGTCGACCTGCTGACTTGAATTCACGCTGCTCGGGGAGGTAATCAACTTGTCTGTATTGAAGTAGATGGAATCATTAAAGGCCATAATGGAGTCGCTCAGCATTATAAACGAACTCACGTTTGCAAGGGGAATGGCCAGACTGTAAAGTTCATTGGGGGTTGCCGGAATTATATCATACCTGTATTGGGGATTCAGGTCCCGTAGTTGTTTTACCGGAATATTCAACACTTCAGAAACCTGCATCAGGTGGAGTTTCTGACTAATCTGAATGGTATCTGTATGAAGCGCGATATCCAGCTGCTTTTTATACAGATTGTGCTCAGTGTGGTAATTCATTGTATAGGTGGCAGCTATAAATGCGGGCACATAACCCCGGGTCTCCCTGGGAAGATAGTAATAGAGTTCCCAGAAATCGCGTTTCCCTCCGGAACGTCTTATCGCCTTGTTTACATTCCCCGGACCGCAATTGTAAGCTGCCAGCGCCAGTGTCCAGTCGCCATAGATCCCATAGAGGTTTTTCAGGAATTTTGCAGCCGCATGGGTTGCCTTTACCGGATCCCTGCGTTCATCAACCAGCGAATTGATCCGCAGTCCGTACATCCGTGCGGTGCCATACATGAACTGCCAGGTGCCAACAGCACCTGCCCGGGATACGGCGCGTGGATTCAGAGCCGATTCAATTATAGCCAGGTATTTCAGTTCGTAGGGCACGTCATAGAGATCGAATATCTGTTCGAAAACCGGAAAATAGTATTCCGACACAGCCAGCATATACCTTACCTGTTCCCTTCTTTTCTTGGTGTAAACGTTGATGTAATTCTTTACGAGCCTGTTGTATGAGAGATCGATGAGCGATGGGATGTTGCCCAACCGTTCAATATATACGGAGTCAGGAAAATCGGGTACCAGCGAATCATTTATCTCAAACATGGCATCATCTACCATGGCCTCCAGTGCCTGGTTGATATAATAGACGTTGAGCAGGCTGTCAAAATTTTGCTCAAAACGAAAGTCGTATGTCTCTTCCGGGATAATGGGGTCCTGGGCATGGCAGGTTACTGGAATCAAGGCCGGTGTCAGTGCGGCAAATAACAGAAGTAGTGTGTTTCTCATAGTAAATCTTCCCTTAAAATGTCAGTTTACAACTAAATCCGTAATTGTTTACCGGGACACCGGTCGTGGTGAATGCCGGTTGAATTGAAGGCTCCAGCCTGACCGTAAGGTCCGGATTCACATCCCAGAAAAACAGGTGCGCATCCACATAGGCATCGAGTACCTGGAGTGCGTGTGCAGCAACAAGGGTAATGTAGCTCAATTCCAGGTTTCTCCGCCAGGCCCTGAGAATACGTTCATTGAAACTGCTCTGATCGATTGAATAGTTTTCACTGGCTTGTCTGTAACCCTGCGTATTGTAATAAATCCAGTAGCTCACACCACCCAGGGCGCCGTATATGATGGGTATTTTAAAATATTTTTTGTTATATGCCTGTCCAAGTCCTGGGAGAAACAGTGAATAGAACATTGCCTTGTTTGCCGAATGTTCCACTTCATCCATATTAACTTTTTCGGCGGACTTCCTCTTTTCAGATAAATTCAAAGTATCCCCATCCTGTGTCCTGGCCGGTGCTGTGAGACGCTCCCTGTATGTGGTATCGGATCCCGGAGCTTCTCCCTGACCTGCAAGCGGAAACCCAACTAAAGCAAAAAGGAGAATCATACCTGCGATCCTCCTGATTTTTTCTCCGGTTATATCGGAATAATTTGTGATCATGTACCAGGTTTGTCAAGAATACTCACGATTCTTTGCAGATCTTCATCTGATTTAAATGGTATAACGATCTTGCCAGACCCTTTATTACTTCTTTTGAAATCAATTGTTGCACCAAAGAAATGAGAGAGGTGATCTCTCAGGTTTTCATATTCATCCGGTTCATCTGTGGGAGTCTTTTCATCCCCCCGGGGGGCTTCCTTCAGTTTTTTCACAAGGGCTTCCACCTGTCTGACCGACAGATCCTGCGCCACAGTCTTGTTAAATGCTTCCAGCTGAACAGCCTCATCCTCCACGCCAAGTAAAGCACGCGCCTGTCCCATGGATAATTTTTTGTCCCTGATACCAGCCTGTATATCGGCCGGAAGTTTGAGCAACCGCAGATAATTGGTTACAGTGGCCCTTTTCTTTCCAACCCGTTCGCCCAGTGATTCCTGGGTCAGTTTAATCTCCTCCATCAGTCGCTGGTAGGAGATGGCCACTTCGATGGCATCGAGATCCTCCCGCTGAATATTCTCCACCAGCGCCAGTTCCAGCATGTTCTCATCTTCTGCTTCCCTGATATAAGCCGGAATCTTTTTCAATCCCGCTTTCATTGCTGCCCTGAACCGCCTTTCGCCAGTGATCAGCTGAAACCTGTTGTCGTCGATCTTCCTGACTGTTAATGGCTGAATAATTCCCAGCTCCTTAATAGAAACTACCAGTTCGTTGAGTGATTCCTCATCGAAATTTGTTCTTGGCTGAAACGGATTTGCTTCAATACTTTTCAAAGGTATCTCATTGGCTGAAGTGGCCATTTTTATCAACTCACGGGCATCCTCCCCGCCCTGATCAATCAGGGCACCTAATCCCCTCCCTAATGCATTTTTCTTTGCTACCATCTTATGTTCAGATTATGAATCAATAACTTTGTCCTTCTGTTTCAATGCCGTTTCTTCATTGTTCTGAAGAATTTCCCTGGCCAGGTTGAGATAATTAACCGCACCCTTTGAGTCGGCATCATATAGTATCGCGGGTTTGCCAAAACTGGGTGCTTCACTTAACCTGATATTCCGCTGAACAATGGTATCGAATACCATCTGCTGAAAATGCTTCTGTACCTCTTCCACCACCTGGTTGGAGAGCCTGAGCCTGGCATCGTACATGGTCAGTAAAAATCCTTCGATCTCAAGCTCTTTATTCAACCCCTTCTGAATTATATTGATCGTGTTGAGAAGTTTTCCCAACCCTTCCAGCGCAAAATATTCACACTGTACCGGAATGATCACAGAATCGGCTCCGGTGAGTGCATTTACTGTAATGAGCCCGAGCGACGGGGAACAGTCGATCAGCACGTAATCGTATTTATCGCGAACCTTTTCAACAACATTCTTGAGCATGTATTCCCTTTCGGGCATGTTGAGCATCTCAATCTCTGCTCCCACCAGGTCGATGTGTGAAGGAATCAGGTCGAATCCCTTGATCTCGGTGTTCAGAATAATTTTATTCGGATCCACATCTTCGATCAGACATTCATATATACTGGTTTTCACCTTCTTGATATCAAATCCGGAACCTGAAGTGGCATTGGCCTGTGGGTCGGCATCTACGAGAAGTACTGTCTTGTCGAGAATGGCCAGACTTGCAGCCAGATTTATAGCTGATGTTGTCTTACCAACCCCGCCTTTCTGATTCGCCAGAGCTATAACTTTACCCATTTGCAAAATTCTTTTTTAACTGTAAAAACGGAAAACAAAGTTACTATTTTCAGCATGTGTGCCTTTCATTGCGGGCTTTTGTTGTAAACAATCAAATTGTACTTTATTAACAGTTTATCAACAATTTTATATAATGCAAATATAATGGATTTATAATGGGAAAGTTAGAAAATTTTGGGTTGGATACTATTTTAAAGTTTTAAAGTTGATGTTCAGAATGTGCCGATTTTAACTTGCCTGCTAACAGGGTTGTGTAACACAAAGCTGAGCCGGTAGGTACATTGAAATTATTCTTCACGGTGCCCCTCTTTTTATTTATACAGCGTCTATGCGCTCCCCTTTCGAATAAAAGTAACGCCCCACCTTCCCCATTTCTCAATTTTGGAATTTAGACTATCTTTGGATTGATATACTGTACTTATGAAGACAAACAGATGGCTGGTAATTGTGAATCCGGCTGCAGGTGGAGGGAAGGCCGGCAGGGACTGGCCGGGGATCGAATTGTTGCTGAACAGTCACGGCCTCGTGCACGATTCCGTCACGACCAACAGAAGGTTGCACGCCATGGTCCTTACGCGGGAGAAAATTGAGGCGGGTTACAGCAAGATCATTGTAGTGGGAGGTGACGGGACCATGAATGAGGTGATCAACGGTGTTTTTGCCCAGAAGAGGTTGCCCACAACGGAGGTGATGCTGGGGCTCATCTCAGTGGGAACAGGGAACGACTGGGGAAAGATGTTCAATATCCCGGCCGACTATGAGGCTGCCATCGAAACGATCAAAAATCAAAAGACATTTGTGCAGGATGCCGGGGTTGTCACATACACCCGGAGCAACAAGACCTGGCAGCGATATTTTATCAATATTGCAGGTATGGGTTTTGGAGCGCGTGTGGTAGCCCGTTCCAACATTATGAAGGATAGGGGTAAAAGTGGTCCGGGATTATACTTCGCCACCCTCTTCACCAGCCTGATCAGATACAGGTCCATCAGGGCACAGATCGAAATAGACGGAAATGCCTTCAGGAGAAAGGTTTTTAGTATGAATGTGGGCATTGGCCGGTACAATGGGGGCGGTATGATCCAGATACCTGATGCCATTGCCGACGATGGATTATACAGCATAACACTCATAAAAAAGATGGGGAAGCTGCGTGTTATCGCCAATATCAAAAAATTATACAACGGAAAGATCACCCAGCACAGAAGAGTGGAATCATACACGGGTAAGGTGATCAATGTCGACTCACCCTCACTTTTACAGCTGGAAACGGATGGTGAAACACTGGGGCACTCGCCCATTGCCTTTCAGATTATTCCGAGGAGTGTAAAGGTTATAGCTAACGGAATCTCCGCTTAGGAAGTGGCTGTCCATAATGTCCGATATACTCATGAATAGTTTATTTTTAGCGGTATTCGTGAGCTCGTTGCACTCGGTTCTGCGTTACGCTCGTCGGACCCGCGCGCATTGGCCCGTAGCGGGCCATTTTTTATACTGCATTGAAGTACATCACTCAAGAGCTTGCTCAAACCTTTGTAGCACCTCACCCCCCCCGGCCCCCCTCTCCACGTGGACTAATCTTTATACACATCTTTTTACAGG
>JBBDIE010000028.1:0-7407 GCA_040880545.1 Bacteroidales bacterium
TCTCTTCCCTCTACAGGAATGGATAGTTCCCGGTACCCTATGAAACTGGCCCTTAATACCGCCCCTGCATCTTCCACGGAAATGGTAAATGTTCCATCGTGGTTGGTTACTGTTCCGTTGGATGTACCCACCTCAATGACTGTTGCACCGGGAAGAGCCAACCTGTTGTCCTTCGCTGTAACCGATCCACTGATCGTAATTTCAGACTGTGCCGATGCCAGGCCACCGGTAAACAGAAAGAAAATCAGGATCCATCGTTTCTTTGGTTTTAAATTCATTCCGGATAGTAATTATTTTCGTTTGGTTCCATGAAAATACTGCGGTCATTCCGCTTCTACTCTAAAATTCAAAATTAAAGGGTTTCGGGGCATTAATAGATAAAAATTAAATTCAGTATAGAAAATAAATTACCTAAAACAAATTAAAGTACAGATAATCAGGGGTTAATGAATAATTCGAATATAGAATAATTCAGCGTAAGCATCGAGGTAAACAGTTGACTTTTCCCGGCTGGATGTGTTCCTGAAGTATTATTTGGGCCGTTTGAAGTATTTTTGAAGTTGTACCAGGTTGCCCCGGGTATCTTTATTAGCTTACTTTTGTGTATAAATAGTGTCTGTTCATAATGTTTGTTTGCTATTTTATGCTCGTCGGGAAATTGATCATTTACGTTAATAAACTGCGTCTCTCCCGACTTCGCTACCGAAAAACTGAAAGTTTTGAGCTCATGACCGCAGGGAATAACCCTTGCAAACGAACATTTTGATCCAGCCACGACACTTTATTGCCAGGCACTAAATATATATACACCAGGATAAAAATTAAAAATTGAAGAAAATTTACAAATTCACACCGATCATCCTGTTACTGCTCATCGGAATTGAGCTTTTTTCCCAGGGACAATGGCAATCTGTCGTACTGGCGGAGCAGCAATGGAAATACCTGCCAGCATTAAACGAGCCTCCTTCAGACTGGAACAGTACCGGTTTTGATGACGCAAACTGGCAGGCAGGCCCAGGGGGTATCGGTTATGCCGACGGGGATGATGCGACCGTTATCGATCCGGTGAATTCATTATACCTAAGGAGAGCCTTTGTGGTGGATGCCGAAATTACCATCAACAGGTTGATCCTGGATATCGATTACGATGATGCCTTTGTGGCGTACCTGAATGGAGCGGAGATTGGACGTTCACCAAATATTACCGACAGCCGTCCACTTTACAACAGTACCCTGCTTTATGACAGGGAGGCCCAAATGTACCAGGGTGGGCAGCCTGAAAGGTATTTTGCAGATACGTCGTTATTAATTACCGGGGTGAATGTGCTGGCTGTACATATACTCAATAATGGAATCAGTTCGTCGGATCTTTCATCACTGGTATACATGCATGCCGAGATCAATGAAGAGGGGCAGTTTTATCCGAACACACCTGAATGGTTCGTTGCTCCCTTTATTATACGGAACAGTAAACTGCCCATCGTGAAGATCAATACAGATGGTCAGTGGATCCCCGATGATCCCAGGATCGTGGCAAGTATGGGAATTATCAATAACGGGAAGGACCAGGTAAACAGTTCGGATGGCAGCTTTACCGATTATGACGGAAGGATTACCATTGAAACACGGGGCCAGTCTTCACAAATGTTTCCTAAAAAATCCTTTGCACTAGAAACACAGGACGAAATGGGAGAGAACCTGAATGTTTCGCTGCTGGGAATGCCCCCTGAGAACGACTGGATACTCTATGCTCCGTACAGTGATAAATCGATGTTACGTAATGCGTTAACATTTGAAATGGGAGGAATGACCGATGGCTATAGTTCAAGAATGGCCTTTTGTGAGTTATTTATAAACGAAAAGTATCATGGCGTTTACATACTCATGGAGAAGATCAAGCGGGATAAAAATCGTGTGGACATTGCCACGCTGAATTCGTATGAAAACAGTGGTGATGATCTTACCGGGGGATATATTTTTAAAATCGACAAAATCGATGATGATTATATAGAGGGAATTTCCGGGTTCAAATCCATGCCCGACCCTTCCTATCCCAATGCGATGGATGTGATATACCAATACTATTATCCAAAAGTTAACGATATTACCCCTACACAGCGAAGTTACCTGAAAGAATATATCCAGGAAGCAGAGGAAGTACTGATCTCTTCTTATTTTGATGATCCTGATATCGGATATAACCGGTATTTGAACACCGGATCATTTGTCGATTTTATGCTCATCAATGAAATTTCAAAGGAGGTGGACAAGTACAGGTACAGCAATTATATGCATAAGCGGAAGGAGAGTAAAGGGGGAGAGATAATTGCCGGGCCCATCTGGGATTTTAACCTTGGCTACGGAAATGTGGATTACTGGGAGGAGGGGCTGATCACCAGCGGATGGCTTTACGATGACCTGCATCCCGGATCATGGAGCCTTGTTTTTTGGTGGAGCCGGTTAAATGACGATGACCATTTTAAGAATCTGGCCACCACACGTTGGAAATACATGCGTCAGAATCAATGGAGCAGTGCAAATGTTCAAGCGATTATCGATTCGATTACCGGACTGATTGACGAAGCACAAGCGCGGAATTATGAGCGATGGCCCATTCTTGGAGAATATGTATGGCCAAATTACAACTGGCAGAATAACAGTTACGAAGATGAAGTGACCTTTTTCAGCAATTGGCTCTTTGCCCGGCTGGCATGGTTGGACGCCAATTTCGATGGAAGAATTCTGACGCCGGCAGTTAGTATGGATCTGCTTGCAAATAATGGCTCCTCTGCAGAATACCGGTTAACCCTGGAGGATGATTATTTCAACCATTCATTTTTGAATAGAGCGCATTTTGAAGTGAATGGTACGCCACTGACCCTGGGTATCGAATCGGTACATCATGAAAATGCTTCATCGGCAAGGATCAAAATCACCCATGACGGGTTTTCCAGTATTTGGGGAACAAATTTTACACTTACGATAAAAGACAGTATTCTCAATGGTTTCAGACCGTTGACCACGGAGAATATCCTTGTGGGAACAGACGATGACCCTTCGGTCACAAAATTTGATCTCACGCTCTATGCAGCCTCAGGAAATATTTATGTAAAAACAACCATGCCGGAAATGTTACCTGAGCGGCTGGTGATCTATAATTCGCTGGGTCAGGTGGCAGGAATTTATCCACTCATGCAGTCTGCCACGAATGTATTGCCGGTAAACCTTCCTCCTGATCTTTACATTGTAAGGGTCATCACATCGAGCGGCCCGGTAACCAGGAAGGTGATTATTTCGGAATAGCCTGTAATACAAAGGAGCAGGTGTTATCGCAACACCTGCTCCCAATAAGTAATATATGTCCCCCATTATTTAATTCCTGTACAGCTGCCTGATATTTCCCGAATATTTACCGGGAAAAGGAGGGTTTTCATTAACAGGGAGCCATTCCTTGCAGTGGATTAAGCTATTCTGGAGTTGCTACCCCGAACCTGTATATGGTCTTTGTTTTGTATTCTTGTCCCGGATTTAAAATTGTGTTTGGGAAACCGGGTTGGTTCGGTGAATCAGGGAAATGTTGTGTTTCGAGGCAAAGGCCGGAGTTTTTCACATAGGTTGTGCCTCCGGAAGTTATGGTTCCGTCCAGGAAATTGCCTGTATAGAATTGCACCCCCGGCTCCATGGTTAACACTTCCAGTACACGACCCGATTTCGGGTCTTCCAGTTTGGCGATCATTTGGAGCCCTTCGCCTTCACGGTCAACAACAAAATTGTGGTCGTACCCGCCATCTGTACCGGCAATCTCTTTTCCGATGGCTTTCGGTTCCCGGAAGTCGAAAGGAGTACCTTCCACCGGGGCGATCTCGCCGGTTGGGATCAGCTCTTCATCCACCGGGGTATAATGAGATGCATGCAGTGTTAATATATGGTCGAGGATGGTACCTTTACCAGCCAGGTTGAAGTAGGAGTGGTTGGTAAGGTTCACTGGTGTGGCTTTGTCGGTAATGGCGTGGTAGGTGATCTCAAGGTCGTTTTCAACCAATGCATAATGCACCGTCACATCCAGGTTACCAGGATAGCCCTCTTCCATGTCCACGCTCAGGTATTTCAGTTCCAGACTTTCCCCGTTCTTTGTATCAACGATCTCTGCATCCCACAATACATCATCGAATCCGATGATCCCTCCGTGCAGGGTGTTGTTCCCGTTGTTGATCGCCAGGGAGTAGGTTTCTCCGTCGAGTTCAAAGGTTCCCTTGGCAATCCGGTTTCCAAATCGTCCGATCAGGGCACCAAAGTTGGGATGGCCGGCCAGGTATTGATCCAGGTTGTCGAACCCGAGCGCGATGTTTCCCGGGTTGCCGTCCCTGTCGGGTGTAATAATCTCTGTAACGATCCCGCCAAAATTGGTGATCTTTACAATGATCCCCGTTTCAGAAGTAAAGGTGTACAGGTATACACTGTCACCATCCGGCATCAGGCCGAAAAATTCTGTTGTGATCCCCGGTTCGCCTGCTCCCTGTTTTTCGGAAGCTCCGGATTTGCATGAATTAATAATTAAAGCTGATACAACGATCAGCATGATGAAGGTTGCGTTTGTAGTTTTCATATAGATACTGGTTAAGTTTGATGTATAAGTTTTTTGATCTGTTTTTATATTACATGACTTCATTATATTTTTTGCCTGCTACCCGAACGCCAGTCTTTCACCCCTGATCATTTCGTTAAATAATCCGTTCCTGAAGACCAGCTGGCCGTTCACAAAGGTATGGGTAACCCGGGTATGGAACAGTTGTCCCTCCATGGGTGTCCATTTACATTTATACCAGGTGTTTTTGTGGGAGACGGTCCATTCCCATCCAGGATCGATCATGACCAGGTCAGCCTGGTACCCGGGACGTATGAAGCCCCGGTTCTTTACATTAAAAATTGTTGCCGGGGCGTGGCACATTTTTTCCACTACCTTTTCCACTGTGATTTTACCTTCGTGCACAAACTCCATCATGGCAGTAAGGGAATGTTGCACCATGGGCCCCCCGGCCGGCGATTCAAAGTATTTACTTTGCTTCTCCTCAATGGTATGGGGAGCATGGTCCGTGGCGATTACATCAATCTTATCATCCAACATAGCCTGAAACAGCGCTGCCCTGTCGCTCTCCTTTTTTACTGCCGGGTTCCATTTTATCAGCGAACCTCTTACTTCATAGTGACTGTCGTTGAACCAGAGATGATGAATACACACCTCTGCCGTGATCCGTTTTTTTGACAGATAATCACCCTGACCGAACAGTTCAATCTCTTTTTCTGTACTCAGGTGTAGTACATGCAGTCTTGTGTTATGTTTTTTTGCAAGACTTACTGCCAGTGAGGAGGATTTGTAACATGCCTCGGCGCTTCTGATTTCAGGATGTGCCCTGACAGGTATCAACTCGCCGTATTTCTCCTTAAATTTCAATATATTCTGTTGAATTATTTCCTCGTCCTCACAGTGAGTGGCCACAAGGGCAGGGGATTCGGCAAAGATCAGTTCAAGACTTTTTCTATTATCTACCAGCATGTTACCGGTTGAGGACCCCATGAAGACCTTTACACCGCAGTTGCGATTTGGATCCAGTTTCCTGATCTGATCAATATTATCGTTGGTTGCACCCAGGTAGAATGAATAGTTGGCGAAGGATCTGTCGGCTGCCAGCTGGTATTTTTTTTCCAGCTCTTCAATGGTAGTTGCCTGTGGGTTGGTATTGGGCATCTCCATATACGAGGTCACCCCACCTGAGACGGCAGCTTTTGATTCGGTAAAGATATCCGCTTTGTGCGTAAATCCGGGTTCTCTGAAGTGTACCTGGTCGTCGATTACACCTGGTACCAGGTACTGTTCTTCTGCATCGATCACGATTGCGTAGTCGGAATCAACATCAGGAGTTCCTTCACCCACCGCCTGGATGATACCGTGGCGGACCAGTACGAACCCTTTGAAGACGATGCCCTCGTTTACAATACGTGCATTTTTGATGAGATAGTTGTTCATGTTGTCTTAAATTTCAATGCAAGATACAAATTTCAGGGGAGTCAATTCAAAAGGGGGCAGGATGTGCGTAGAATTTTCGATCCAAAATTATCGGGGGTTGGTTGGAATACGTTCTCAGTAATCCTTCCTGTTACTTGTGCCATGTATAGCCTGGAGAGATTCGTTCAGATCAGTTTTTCACCTGGGTGTTTTCCTGTTGCAGCCTTGAATAATTGGTAAACCAGCTGGCTGTTTTAAGTCTGATCACCCCAAAGATTGCCTCGGTTACAATTCCGCCGCTCATTTTGGAGCTTCCTTCCTTGCGATCGGTGAAGATGATGGGGATCTCTTTCACGTTGAATTTATATTTCCAGGCGGTAAATTTCATTTCTATCTGGAAGGCATATCCTTTGAAGCGGATCTTATCCAGGTTGATGGTTTCCAGCACCTCTTTGCGGTAACAGACAAATCCAGCCGTTGCGTCCCGCACCTTCATCCTGGTGATCAGGCGAACATATACCGAGGCAAAATAAGATATAAGCACGCGTCCCATGGGCCAGTTCACCACGTTTACACCGGAGACATACCGGGAACCGATGGCCACATCGATGTATTCATTTTCACAGGCATTAAAAAGATGTGTCAGGTCGTTGGGATCATGTGAGAAATCGGCGTCCATTTCACATATATAGGAATACCCTTTTTTTAGGGCCCATTTAAAACCTTTGATATAGGCAGTTCCCAGTCCGAGCTTCCCGCTTCGTTCCAGCAGGAACAACCTGCCATCTAACTGTTTTTGCAGTTGATCAACTATTTTTGCAGTTCCATCGGGAGAGTTATCGTCTATAATGAGCAGATCGGTCTGTACATCCAGGTCCATGACGGCACGGATGATCTTTTCGATATTCTCCTTTTCGTTATAGGTTGGTATGATGACCAGTTTATTGCTCATTGTAATAAATAATAAGAGACAAAAATAGTATTAATTTTTTCTGTGTACTGCAATTACGGTTTATTAGTTACTGACTTTACGATAGATGTTGGTTCATAGGATGGGGTAGATGATGGTTTCTCCCATGCATTTAGAATCCTCATCTTCAGCTTGATGTAAAACGCAGCATACGGGGGTATAAAAATTAATTTAATCTTTTCGATCATTTTATTTGCGGGTAAGTTAAAAGCATCTATATTTGCGCTCCGTTTGAGGAATATGAGCGGGAGTTCTTTAAAAGATTGCGAAGGTAAAAAATGGCTGGTAGGTGATGAGGTTTACAGAGATGGCAAAGCGGGGGGAAGAATTTACAAAATGTAAAACACTGGTTATCAAATGAAAGAAAAAAAGTTTAGATTTTTTTTCAAAAACGTTTGGAGAATAGAAAATTTAACGCTTATCTTTGCATCCG
>JBBDIE010000029.1:0-7385 GCA_040880545.1 Bacteroidales bacterium
TGAGGAAACGGACAGTGCAGAAGAGGAAATTTTATGGACGGTAAGTGGTGAATATTTCCTCAGTGAGGAGTATGAGATGTGGGTTGAATCGCGGATCAATAACTATTATGCATGGGTGGTTTCCGTGTTGTTTGTACTGTTTGGGATCACCGGGTTCATAATCTATTACAGGAAACGTTAAAGGTGCAGGATAACCATGGAGATTATCCGGAAGAGGTGGCGATGTCACCTTTTTTTATTGGCTGCATAATAGACCTTTGTAATAAGGGGGACCATCTGTTTATCACCACGGGAGATTTTGGCCGGATGCCGGGATATCATATAAATATTATTGATCAGTTGGGGATCAGTGTATTTGAGACCGTCGTTGATGCTGAGATCTATGAACTGAATCTATCTGACTGGTCCGGCCGGGGAATCTACTTCTTGCAACTCATTGATCCGATCGGAGATGTAATTGATACCAGGAAAATTCTATTACAATAGAATAATTCTTAAACCGGCCCTTGATCTTATTGGTTGAAAAACTTTCATGTTATAAAGTTCACAATATGCCATAATAAAACTTATTTTTTGTAGTTTTATAAAAGGCGTTCTGAATTTAAACAGCATGGAAGAAGAAATTTAGCTACTTTTCTTACCTGTCATTTACGATATATTTTCCGGCTAAAGTGTTGTCGGTTTATTTCTTTCGCCATTTACTGTATAAGAATGATGTATCTGCTGATACCCCAACAACATGAAAAACGGCTGGTTCTCTCTTCTTATAATGGTTCTGTTGTCTGCCTGCGGAAAAAATCCTGATGAACAGGTTTGTTTTCATGCTGTGGTGGACGATTTTACAGAAACGATTACCGTAAATGGGAACATTGAGGCTGTGAATACAACCTCGCTCATGTCTCCCCGAATATTTCTTTCCACCATCATCTGGCTGGTGGAGGATGGCAAAGAGATACAAAAAGGCGATACTGTTTGTATCCTTGAACATCCTGAAATCAGCAATCGCCTGGAATCTTTATTGGAGCAAATGGAAGACCTGGATGCACAACTTGAAAAGCTGCATGCGGACCACCAGGTGAAATTAAGCATGCTTCATGCAGAGATCGAGAATAATAACATCCGGTTATCCATCAATAGTCTCGACTCCATTCAGAAAAAATTTGCTCCTCCCCTTCAACAAAAACTCATCACCCTTGAGCAAAAGAAAGCTAATATTTTTAAAGAGAAGCTTGAAAAAAAATATACTGCGCAGAAAACAATAGGTGAAACTGAAATAAGGGGTCTGAACTCAAGGGTAAGGCAATTGGAAAACCAGATACAGAGGACCAGGGACGAACTGAAACAGCTTATTATAACTACACCTATGGAAGGAAAGGTGTTGCGGGTGGAGGTTCCAACACGTTACTTCATGTCGTCTCAGGGTTTCGGTACGATTGGTGGAAAATTAACAGAAGGAAGCCTGGCACTTCCAAATATGAAGATCCTTGAGATTCCCGATATGAGCAAGATGCAGGTTATCGCAGAATTATCCGAGAACAATTACAAACGTACAGAGGAGGGCCAAAAAGTTATCATCAGGGTGGACGTAAAGGATAACCTGGTTACAACAGGTGTGATTAAAAGAAAAATGTTGGCAGGGAAACAACAGAATCGGGATTCCA
This sequence comes from Bacteroidales bacterium, assembly GCA_040880545.1. Taxonomy (GTDB): domain Bacteria; phylum Bacteroidota; class Bacteroidia; order Bacteroidales; genus M55B112. Next base: position 1,662 of record JBBDIE010000029.1, read on the forward strand.
AGGTGAAAATATACGAAGCGCTCATCGAAATAGACAGCTGTCATACCAGGCTAAATCCCGGGTTGAATGCAGCATGTGAAATAATTTTGAATGAACTTAGCGATACCCTGGTAATTCCGGCTATCGCAGTATTCCAGGAGGATGAAAAAAAATTCGTATTTGTAAGGGAAGGCAAAAAATTCAGAAAAACGTTTGTTGAAACCGGAACATTAAACAGTACCTATAATGTCATAGCAAGCGGCCTGCCTGCTGATTCATATATTGCACTCGGCAGGCCACCGGGGGGGAAAATAATCAGAGAGAGAGAAGGCAGATCAGTAGCAGATTCCGGGTTTATCAGTCTGCCGGAACAACCTGTTCCTGCACCTGATTCGATTTTACAGAGCAATTGATATAAAGTCAAAAAATATGATCAGAAGAAACCAATCCAACATGCTAATCCGGGTAACCGGGAGTATCCTAATCATCTTCCTGCTTGCAATATTTTCCTGCAGGGGAGGTAAAGATAACAGCGTGCAAACCACCCTTGTTGAAAAGGGGACTTTCAGGGAGGAGTTAATAGAAGAGGGAACTTTGCGGGCGGTGAATTCAATTAATGTAACCGTACCGAGAATTTCATACCGATATGGCGCATTAAAGATTGCAAGTATTGTGGAGGACGGTTCGGAGGTGGAGAAGGGAGATACGCTGATCATCTTTGATCCTTCGGAGTTAAAAAAGGCGACCATAGACATTGAACAAAAACTGGAAGTTCAGAAGGCAGAGCTTGATAAGCTGGTGGCCACGCAGAATTCTGAAATTGAAGAACTTGAGGCAGATTTAGAGATAGCGGAAATTGATCTTCAGATTTCCAGGATAAATTTTGAGCAATCGGTGTATGAAGCTGAAATTACAAAAAAGGAGATTCAACTTAAACTTGAAAATGCGCGCCTTGCACTGGAACGGGCAGGGGAACAAATCGAAAATAAGAAAAAAATACACCAGGTTGATCTGTTCCAGGCAAATATTAATATCGGGCAACTTAGGGACCAGCTTGCAGAGGCCAGGGAAACTGCCGACAAGTTATTTGTGGTCAGTCCGGCAAGGGGTATTGTAATCATTGATGACAACTGGATGTCGAACCAGAAGTGGCAGGTAGGGGATCAGCCTTATTCCGGTTCCAGGATCATTCAACTCCCGGATCTGGATGAAATGATGGCCGATGTTCAGATCAATGAGGTAGATGCCATCAAGGTCAGGCTGGGCCTATCGGTCAGTATTTCTCCAGATGCCTTCTCTGATTCCAGTTACAACGGTGAAATCACCTGGATGGCTAACCTGGCACAAAAGAAAACATGGGATTCCAAAATTAAAGTATTTCCTGTTGGAATATCCATTCCCGATAGTGATGAGCGGCTCATGCCCGGCTTAACGGTGCAATGCAAAATAAAGATAAGTGAAGAGCCCGATGTGCTTCTGGTACCATTGGAAGCTGTTTTTCAGGATATACAGGGTGACTACGCCTATGTCAAAACTGCCACAGGATTCAAGAGGCGTGATATTAAAGTGGCCAAATCCAATTCCGATTATGCACATATTGAAAAAGGGCTGGTTGAAGATGAAGAAATTGCACTTACAGATCCCTTCCTGAACAAAATGGAGGAAAAGGAGGATGGCCCCACCCAGGATGCGTTGATAATTTAACCGGCCAGCGATGAATAAATCAAAGACAATACCCTGTTTTCTGCCATCCGTTATCTGCGGTATGGTCCTGCTGATCACATGTTCCTGTCAACAAACACCCGGAAACAGCTTCACGGTAATGAAAGGAAAATTTGTTCAATCGGTAACAGAAACCGGTGAACTGGAGGCTATCCGGGCCACAAGTATAATCATGCCAAGAATAAGTTATCAATATGGCTATTCATTCAAGCTGGTAGGACTGGCCGATCACGGTTCCATGGTGGAGAAGGGAGATTCGGTAGTGGCCCTGGATCCCTCTTCAATCTATAAATACATCATTCAGCGGGAGGAAGCTCTGGAAAAGGCAAAAGCCGAAGCTGAAAAGCAGAAAGTTCAGTCAGAAATTAAACGCCGGGATATTGAGGTCCAGCTAAAAAATGAGGAGGCTTCCTATGAACTTAAAAAGTTGGAGATGGAACGGATGCAGTTTGAATCTGAAATGATCAAAGAGGTAAAAGAGCTGGAATTTAAAAAGGCCGGAGTAAAACTGAATATAGTGAAGAGAAAGCTTGCATTATACCCGTTGCTGGATAAGTACGACCTGTTTATTAGTGAACTTCAGATTTCCCAGCTACGGTCCGATATTAGAAATGCACAGGATGTATTGCAAAACCTGGTTCTGTATAGTCCTGGTAACGGCTATTTTCAAATCAATTATAACAGGTATGAGGGTCAGACTTTTAAACTGGGGGATGAAGTTTATATGGGATCCATGATTGCCAGCATTCCCGATGTTTCGCAAATGAAGGTCAGGTCATCAGTTAATGAAACGGATATTAACAAAGTAAAGGAAGGAATGAAAGTGATCATCAGGCTGGATGCCCTTCCGGAACTGAAATTTGAAGGAACAGTTAAGGAGATCAGCAAAATATGCCTGCCAAAAGAGAAGCAGAAGATATTTACCACCGAGATTCAGATCCTGCAAAATGATCCGAGGTTAAAACCGGGCATGTCGGTAAGTTGTGAATATATATGTTACGAATCAGATGATGCGCTGTTTGTGCCAAACAGCAGTTTGATCAGTGAAGGCGGGAAGGTTGTCCTGTACCTTCAGCGCGGAGGTAAATTTGAAAAAAGAGAAGTTGAAACAGGCGTTTCCAATTCCAACCATACGATCCTACATACAAAATTAAAACCCGGACAAGCACTGTTATCCCCGGACGAGTAGAGAGATATTTAATACCATTTATTAGGATGTCATGCAATTAAAAGAAAATGTATCCATCGCTTTTTTAAGCCTGATTGACCAGAAATTCCGCTCCTTTCTGACCATGCTGGGAATTATCTTTGGTACAGCCTCGGTGATTATCATGGTATCCATTGGCGAAGGAGCCAAGAAACAGGCCATCGCGAAATACCAGGACCTGGGGATCAGAAACATTATCATCAGGGATAAGGCTCTGACCGACAAAGAGCTTGAGGAAGTCAGAATGAAATTTTCGCCGGGGTTAACCATTCGGGATGCCGATGTGATCATGGATATTGTACCCGGGGTGGTCGAAGTAGCCTGTCAGGCCGAAGCCGATACGGAAGCGCGATATGGGGATAAATCGGCCAAAGGAAAAATAACCGGGGTAACACCATCCATTGCCGGAATTCTTAATTACAGCGTGAACAAGGGTATTTTCATCCAGGATGATCACTACGACAAAATGCTAAAAGTATGCACCCTTGGGGCCTCCATGGCAAAATCACTTTTTGGTTATGAAAATCCGGTAGGACAGCATGTAAAGCTGGATGACCAGTGGTTTGAAGTGGTGGGAGTGATGGATCAGAAAGCGTTGTTCACAGAGACGGTGGGTGAGCTTGCCGCCCGGGACCTCAATAATGACATTTACATTCCGCTTTCTACCTTTTCCAAGCGTATACCAAGGGAGAATCAACTGGCCAGTGAGATCAGCCAGTTTACAGTTAAACTTGAGTCTTCTGAAAGACTGATGGAATCGGCCGCAGTGATCAGGAGCATTCTGAACCGGCATCACTATAACAATGACGATTTCAGTATCGTTGTACCTTATGAATTACTGAAACAGGAAGAAAAGGAACGTAGCCGCTATAATTTTCTCCTGGCATCCATTGCGGCCATCTCCCTGATTGTGGGAGGGATCGGGATTATGAACATCATGCTTGCCTCCGTGGTGGAACGAACCCGTGAAATCGGTATACGGCGCGCATTGGGTGGAAGAAAGCATGATATCCTGAACCAGTTTGTTACCGAGGCTGTGATGATGAGCCTGGCCGGGGGATTCATAGGAGTGATACTCGGGATTTTACTTTCGCTCAGCCTCGCGCTCTCTTCCGAGATAAGTACCTCGATTAAATTTTATTCCCTGTTTATTGCCTTCTCTTTTTCTATTATCGTGGGAATTACATTCGGTTATCTTCCTGCTAAAAAGGCCGCAAACCTGGAACCGATAGAATCCATCAGACATGAATAGACTGCAGCATGTGAACATAAAATTAATAACCAATTTACCATCATATACTTAAAAATGATATACGGATGAGACCACTGAAATATATTATATTGTTCACAGTCCTTGTTGCAGGACCGGTTTCGCTTTTACGCGCCCAGGAAGTGTACCGGCTGGATCTGAACAGCAGTATAGCCATTGCCAGGAATCAAAGTAACCGGATGCAGATTCTCCGGCAAAGTTTAAATATGGCCCATTATCAGTTAAAGGCTGCAACAAGCAGCCATAAAACCCATGTCAATCTGGATATGATACTTCCCCGGTATACGGAAACAGTGCGCCAGTGGGAAGACAGTCTTGGAATCTCTTTTTATCCTGTCAAGCTGAACCAGATGAATGCCTACTTAACGGTGAACCAACCCCTGCCAACCGATGGGTATCTCTTTCTTAGCTCGGGCCTCCAGAATGTAATCGATTATAATTTTGAGGACCGGCTGACCCAGGTATCTACCAGTATCGGACTCAGGCAGCCCATCGAGGCTTTTTACGGGTATAACAAATTGAAATTGAATTATAAACAGGCCCAGTTAAACTATGAATCATCGTTAAAACAATTTGAAAGAGCCGAGCTTGACCTGGTCTATGAAATTAGCAGTCTATACTACAATTTACTCTCTTATGAGAAGCGATTTGAGATTGCACAAATGGGTTATGAGCGGCAATCTGAAGCGTTTAACATTGCCAGTAACAAGTATAGGGCCGGCTTGATACGTGAGGTTGAGTCACTGCAGATGGAGGTAGATCTGAGTGAAGCTGCCAACAGGCTGGACCTGGCCATGGTAAATTACAGTGCACAGATGCGTTTGTTTAAAGAGGTGATGGGACTTGATTTGCGGGACAGCATTATCATTGAAAGCGACCTCTCCTATACCAGGGTATTTGTAAATGTTGAAATGGCAGTACAGCGCGCGTTGGAAAACCGGAATGAACTGAAAGAGGATCAGATTCAGATTGAACTTTCTGAAATGGAGATCAAACGCAGAAAGGCGGCCGGCAGAATTCAGGGCGATATTATTTTCAATTACGATCTGATCGGAACCAACAAAAGTATGTTGGTAATTCCACTGGAGACCTCCTTTCAGAACAGCTGGTATAATCTTCAGGACCGGCCGGGAAATTTCAATGCCGCCCTTACAATCAGCATTCCATTGATCGACTGGGGAGAGAACAAAGCCCGGGTAAATGCGGCCCGTGCCAGGTTGGAACAGAACAAGCTGCAACTCAAAGGAGAAAAGATTACCATAGAACGGGAAATACGTACCCTGATCGAACAGCTCAACAGTAGCCTTCGCAGACTGGAACTGCTGGAAAAAAATGTTCTGGTGGCAGAGAAAAGCTTCGAAATCAGCCGGCAGCGCTATTCCAATGGCGAAATCGACAGTCAGGCCATCGCTCTTGAACGCGAACGACTGAATAACGCATACATTTCGCGCCTGGAGTCCTTTATCTCCTATAAGCTGTTACTTTCTGATCTGATGAGGAAGACCTATTATGATTTTGAAGGGGAGAAGGAGATGGGGGGAGGAAT
>JBBDIE010000030.1:0-1355 GCA_040880545.1 Bacteroidales bacterium
GTCATTCTGAATACTATGACTAAATCAAGTCTTTAAGCGGATTTTTTATATTTTTTGTCCATCTTCTTTATATGGTTAGGATCATATTCTTCGCGGTTATTCCACATGGCGCAGTACAGTTGAATTAATTTATTAATAATGTTATTGATGACCAGCAGATGCTCTTTGCCTTCCTTTCGTTTTTCCTGATAATAGTGCTGGTAATGCGGACAGTGAGTTTTTACGCTGAGCGCGGCCTGATGCATGACCTTGCGTACCTCGGAGTTTCCAAATCCGGTGGATCGCTCGCTCCCGCGAACGGAGCTGCCTGAGCGGTGCGGGTGGGGAGCAAACCCGAAACGCGAAGAGATTTTTCGGCCCCCCAAGCTCTTTTGTCCGGCAAACAGGCTCAGCCATAACGATCCCAGCACAGGTCCCATACCGGGCGCGCTCCGCATGGTTTGATGGCGCTGGCTGAGGGCCGGATCGGTGGTGATCAGCTGGCGGATTCGATTCTCGATTTGATCGATATGCTTGGTGAGTACGTCCATCTGCTGATTCCACATCCCGGTCAATACCTCCATGTCCGCGTCATGAATCTCGGCTTCACCAAGCTTGTTTTTCAGCGCCGCCCGCCGGTCCACCATCTTCCGTCGCTCCGCCTGAAGCCGCTTTAATTGTCCTACAACGGGCCTCGGGGCTTCGGTCAGCGGCAGCCGATCACTAAATCGATCTCCGTATTCAGCCAGTTGGTTGGCATCAAATTCATCGGTCTTGCGATGATGCTCCCAGCTAACTTTTTCCAGGGCCGTGGTCTTTACCACCGCGTGCGGCCAGTTGTTGTCCGTGGTCCACCGCAGTAGTTGTTCACCGTAGCGCCCGGTATGTTCACTGATAAATTTTGTCTGTGATTTACTCGCCTTGTGATCTTCCAGCCACCCGGCCAGTTGCCGGAAGCCTTCGGTGGTGTTGGGAACCTGGCAACTATTTCCATCGCCGCTTTGGCGATCAAACAAATAGATATCCAGGATTAGTTTTGAAATGTCGATGCCAACGATAAAGCGCCAGTTAATTGTTATTTGCAAAATCATTCCTCTATTTTTAGTTATTATTAATAAGCTACCATGTAGTTATCTTCCCGCCTCTTTTATGAAGGTATACTTCTCATACTATGTGGGTTAAGATAACTACCTATCCCCAACAGGCTTCAATTCAGAATATGGGTTTATCCCAGAGGGTACTAGAGGTTGCCTGTCGGGGTTCGGTAGCTTTTTATTTTTTTAGTAGCTAACCAACAAAATATTTCACGGGAAGTCTAAAAGAGGGTACCCCCGAAGAACCTTGGTGTGCATTACTTACCAAGCCTGATTCAAAAC
>JBBDIE010000031.1:0-7306 GCA_040880545.1 Bacteroidales bacterium
ATTCAACAATTGAAAGAATAAAATATTACCATGGTGATTACGAAGAAGATTCCACCGCTATGGGAAGTAAAAAATATCACTATATCCAGCTATAATAACTAAGGGTGAGAATCATGTCTTTATTGACAGAGCCGGAAACTGGAACAAGTTCTTGGTAATTAAGAAAGTCTTAGAAATAGAGCAACATCCTAGAAAACTTTAGATAAACAAAAAGCCTCGGGTAACCGGGGTTTTTCACTTAATAAGCCCTGCTTTTTTGAGCAGTTCAATGATTTGTTCTTTGGAAATGTTTTCAAGTTGGCTTTTATCGTAGATATAAACGAGATAAACCTCGTTATCTTCGGTTACCAGGTAAGTGATCACCCTTGCGCCTCCGGACTTACCTTTTCCTTTAGAAGATATGGCCATGCGGATTTTATGAATCCCCTGGCCAAGGCTAATGCCGGAATCCGGTTTTTCTTTCAGCACAAGGATCAGATCCTGGAGGTCGGATTTTAGTGAAGGGTGCTTTTTAGATAGCTTCTTGACAAACTTCTTAAAGTCGGGGGTTGGGTAAACGCTATAGCTCATTTAAGAAATCTTCAGCGGATTGTTTTTCAATTTTTCCTTCCTGCATAAGCTTAACCTGGTTCAGGCTATGCTGCAGTTCGCTAAGTGCCTTTTTATCCACTTCCGTTACTTCCACGTAATCCAGGGTTTTAATGAACTCCAGGAAAGTATGAAATTTGTTGTCCTTTATATTTAATGTAATTTGTTTCATGTCAATTTTAGTTTATCACTTTCTACATGCAAAGATAGTTAAAAGCTGAAACCCTGTCAATTGAAAAAGAAAAATCACTACCTTAGAGGTTATTGAAAGTTCTTTGAATTGGGTTGGATCCTGGCCATTGAAAAATACATAGAAAATCCCTGATCCGATCGCTATCGGATTTGGGTTTACCGGTATAGCTACATGATGTACATCCCCTATCTCACGCCCATCTTAAATATTCTATACCGCTTGTATACCTCCCCACCCATATATTCCATCTCCGCCCTCACTTTTACATTGGTTTCCATCTCCAGGTGACTGTCCATGTGGGTCTTTCCTGCCTTCCGCGCCGAATCGAGCATGGCGCTACCCAGGAGGGTGTCCAGCCCTTTGTTCTGGTAATCCGGTCTAACCGCACCCAGGAGGAGGTTAAGTTGCCGGGCTCTCCTTCCCGAAAGCAATACCGGGATAAATCCAATGGGGTACAGGTATCCCCTCGATTTTTTGATCCCCTTGCTGATATCGGGCATGCCGATCACAAAAGCCACCGGCTGTTGCTCTCCGTTTTCGATCACTTTTATAAAATGGGGATCAAGAACCAGGATGTACCGGTTGGCGAAATCATCCATCTCCGCGGGGGAAAATGGTGTGAAGCCATAGATACTGGTAAAGGTATCGTTCACCAATCCCAGGATTGGCCGGATGTAGGGTTTGAGCTGTTTGCGGGTGGTGAATTCAATTAATTTTAGCTCGGGGTTATTCCTTCGTGCACGTTCTGCAATTTTCAGGTATAGTTCCGGGGTCTCCTCAGGTACCGGAACGTTGTACACAACCAGGTCCAGTTCCTTCTTAAATCCCAGCCGGTTCAGATGGTCAACGATGTATCTGAAATTACAGTGAGAGGCGATCACCATGGGTTCATCGAAACCTTCCACCAGGTAGCCCTGCGGATCTTTGTCTGAAAAAGCCAGCGGCCCCACAAGCATATCAGTTCCGTGCCTTTTTGCCCACGCCTTAACTTCGTTTATCAGCGCCTCGATAACCTCCCCGTCATCCCAGGCTTCCAGGAAATTAAACCGTGCATTGTTTTCGTTCTTCTGCACGTTGTAACTGCGATGGATAATTCCCATGATCCGGCCCTCCAGCTTCCTGCCACGGTATGCCAGCAACATGATGGTTTCGCAATGGTCGAATGATTTGTTCTTCTTCTTGTTAAAGAATACCCACTCGTCGCTGTATAATGGCGGGATCCAGTTCTTATGTGCACTGTGTATCTTTGACGGAAGGTGGATGAACTTCCTTAAATCACGTCGCGACCGGACGGTCCGGATAGTAATAGGCATAGGGTTTGATAAATGATTCAGACAGGCAAAATAGTGTTTTTTTTTGAGAGTAGCTGACAATCTGTGTCACGGTATTCCGAACCCGAATCCTGAAATGTGCATGGTAACCAAATGATACAAGCGGTACAGGTTTCATTTTTGATGATTTTTTCTACTTTTAGGGTATGAAAACAAGTCATTTTATCCCGCTTCATACCTGGAACGGTCTGGGACTGTTCCAATGCCTGATGATTTAACTGTTGGATAACAGGAAGATGTGTAAAGGATTTTCTGCTTTACACTGCGTTTGCGATTGCACAAAGGAAGTCCAGTTATTTCAATCCACCGTTTATTTATGCCTTTTATATTCGACATAAAAAGATTTGCGCTCCACGACGGTCCCGGTATCCGAACCACCGTATTTTTCAAGGGCTGTCCCCTCCATTGTCTCTGGTGCCACAATCCGGAGAGCCACTCCACGATGCCCGAATCCTATCGTACCAACAGGAACGTAGACGGAAAAGAAGTCAGCATGGCCCGCATTTACGGGAAGAAGGTTGGGTCGGATGCGTTATTGGGAGAGCTGATGCGGGACATGGTTTTCTTTGAGGAATCGGGCGGGGGCGTAACCTTGTCGGGCGGTGAACCGTTGATGCAACACGATTCAGTGATCCGTCTTTTGGTTGAATTAGGGAAGAAGGGGATACACCGTGCCGTTGACACTTCAGGATATTCATCCACCGAACATCTGCTCATGGTGGCCGAACACACCGACCTGTTTCTCTACGACCTTAAAATAATGGATCCGTTGGAACATAAAAAATACACAGGCGTGGATAACCGACTGATCCTTGAGAATGCCGATATTCTGCTAAAATTGGGCAACAGGGTGGTATTCAGGATACCGGTCATCCCCGGTATCAATGATACCGATGAAGAACTGGCCGCCTTTAAGAAGTTCCTGACATTGCGAAGGAAGATGTTCATGGAAGTAAACTTGTTACCTTACCACAGGACCGGTTCCGGGAAATACCGCCGCATGGACCTGGAATACGAAGGGGAAGGAATTGAAGAACCTTCTGCGACAAAAATGAACCACTTGAAAACAGCGTTTGAAAACTGCGGAATTAACGTTTCCGTTGGTGGATAAATTGGAAATTATGCTGACCCCAAGAATTATTGAATTGAGAAACAGAAGCCTGGATGCGGTCTGCCGGATCGATGCAGAAAGGGCGGTGCTTGTAACTGATTTTTACAGGAACACCAGGCTGGAAAGCTATTCTGTGCCTGTTCAGCGGGCGCTGGCATTTGAACATATCTTCAATAATAAAAAACTATTTGTAGGCGAAGGTGAACTCATTATCGGTGAACGGGGTACTGCCCCGAAAGCGACGCCCACCTATCCGGAAATTTGTATTCACTCCCTGGAGGACCTCTATATACTGGATAGCCGTGAAAAGGTTTCATTTAAGGTGGATGCGGTAACCAGGCAGCAATACGAAAAAGTGATCATCCCTTTCTGGACCGGTAAAACTCAGCGTGAGAGGTTGTTCGGGGCCATGGACCAGGCATGGATCGACGCATATAAGGCCGGGGTGTTCACCGAGTTCCAGGAGCAACGTGCCCCCGGCCATACGGTGTTGGGAAACAAGATCTATGAAAAAGGGTTGCTGGATCTGATCCGGGAGATTGAGGGTAACATACAGGAAATCAATGAACTGTACGACAAGGTGTCTATGCAGCATAAAGCGGAGTGGAAGGCAATGATCATCTCCGCCCGCACCATGATCATGTATGCAAGGAGAAATGCCGAATACCTGGTGAAACTGGCATCGGGGGAGAAGGACCCAAAGCGGAAGGAGGAATTGGTTTCCATGGCAAAGATATGTATCCGTGTGCCGGCCCACGCTCCGGAAACCCTGCATGAGGCACTTCAATATTACTGGTTTGTTCACCTGGGGGTGATCAGTGAACTGAATCCATGGGACTCCTTCAACCCGGGCCGGCTGGACCAGCATCTCTATCCCTTTTATAAAAGAGATATTGAAGGGGGAAGGCTGACTGTTGAGGGCGCCAGGGAACTATTGCAGGCATTCTGGATCAAATTCAACAACCATCCGTCACCGCCAAAGATCGGGGTAACGGCTGAAGAGAGCAGCACCTATACCGATTTCTGCCTGATCAACCTGGGGGGAATGAGACCGGACGGAAGTAATGCAGTGAATGAGTTAAGTTACCTGTTACTGGATGTCATTGAGGAGATGCGTCTGGTACAGCCCTCTTCCATGATCCAGGTCTGTACGAAGACTCCCGACAGTTTCATCGACAGGGCCATTGAAATCGTGAAGACTGGGTTTGGTCAGCCTTCCATATTTAATTCCGATGCCATTGTACAGGAACTGTTGTACCAGGGGAAAGCACTTGCAGATGCCCGGAACGGCGGGGCCTCGGGATGTGTGGAGACCGGGGCATTTGGTACGGAGGCCTGGTTTCTTACCGGTTATTTCAACCTGGTGAAAGTGCTGGAACTGACCATGCATAACGGGATTGATCCGCGAAGCGGGAAGCGGGTAGGATTGGAGACCGGTGAAGTGAAAAAATTTACCTCTTTTGACCTGCTGCGTGACGCTTTTGTGAAACAGCTTAATTATTTAATCGACGTGAAGATCCGGGGAAACCTGGAAATTGAGCGACTCTATGCAGAACACCTAGCGGTACCTTTTCTCTCCCTTTTCATCGACGACTGTATCGCGAAAGGAAAAGACTACAACGCGGGCGGGGCCCGGTACAATACAAGCTACATTCAGGGGGTGGGACTTGGCTCGGTTACCGATATATTTTCAGCGCTTAAATACCATATCTACGACCAAAAAACGATCTCTATGGAGACACTCCGGGAAATCCTGGATATTGACTTTGCCGGGTACGAGGAGTTCAGGGCAGAACTGGTTTACAATACCCCCAAATACGGAAACGACGACGATTACGCGGATGAACATGCTGTATGGGTATTTAACCGGTTTTTTGATGCCGTAAACGGCAGGCCCAACCACAGGGGAGGGACCACGCGGATCAATATGCTGCCCACCACCTCCCATGTCTATTTTGGCAGTGTCACCGGGGCAACCCCCGATGGTCGCCATGCCGGGGAACCACTGTCGGAAGGAATATCCCCCTTCCGCGGGATGGATACCAACGGGCCCACTGCTGTGCTGAATTCAGCCGCCAGGATCGATCACCTGAAAACAGGTGGGACCCTGCTGAACCAGAAATTCACACCAGGGTTTTTTAAGGATGAGAAGGCGATCCAAAAAATCAGGCAGATGGTCAGGGGATACTTCAAAATGGACGGCCACCATATCCAGTTCAATGTTGTTTCAGCAGATACGCTCAGGGACGCCCAGAAGTACCCAGAGAAATACCGGGACCTGATTGTACGGGTAGCCGGTTACAGCGATTATTTCAACGATCTGGGTAAAGCGCTCCAGAATGAAATTATCCAGCGAACCGAACAGGATCTGTAAAGGTAGGGGTTGTTGATAAAAACTCTCAAATCTTTCATCTTTTCCCGATCACCCATGATTATTTTTTATAATTTTATTCTGTTTTTTTAAATCTCTAAAAATTAAAATTATGCACCTTAGAACAATTATTCTAATTGGAACCGTTTTCTTTCTCTTTACGGGCTGTACTGCAGTTAATAAGAGTATGCGCGAGCCAAACAGCCGTCTGGAACTTGAACTGAGTGATTTTACACTCTCTGAACAAGTTGCAGCGGAGGCTACATCAACCAAGATCGTTGGGATCGACTGGCAACGTCTGTTCAAACAAGAGACCGGAACAGTCCAGGGATCCAGCTCTATTCAGATCAATGCTGCAAACATTCCTGTTATTGGAAATTATCTGGTGGACCAGACGGCAAATTACGCGCTCTATGAGTTAATGGTGAATAACCCCAATTACGATGTGGTTATCTATCCGCAGTATGAGACAACCATTGAAAAACCAATTCTGGGTATTGGTTTTATCATTAAAACAACCACGGTTAAGACTACTGCAAGGCTTGGTAAACTTAAGTCTGAGTAGCGGCTGTTTCTAATAACCAATATCGGCGTTATGCTCGTCGGGAAATTGCTCATTTACCAAAGTAAACGCTGCATTTCCCGACTTGCTTCACCGCTACAGCTAAGGCGCACGTGGTCGTAAGCTTAGATCTTGAACATAATAATCCTGCCTCTCTAATTCATTGACAGAGTCTGACCAGGAAATTATTCTTATCATTTTATTAATTTTGGGGAATGAACAGTTCCCCTTTTTATATTTACAAAATCGATGAAACCCATCTTGAGAAGCTCCGTGATATTGCCATCCGGACCTTCGATGAAACCTTTTCCGGCACCAACAGCAAAGAGAACATGGAGAGCTATTTTGCACGTTGCTTCAATGAGGTTGTATTGCGGGAAGAATTAAAGGATCCTCGCTCCTGGTTTTACTTTATTGACAGTCAGGAAGGGACGGCAGGATACCTGAAGGTGAATATTGGAGAGGCCCAGACAGAGATGCAGGAGGAAGATGGATTTGAAGTGGAAAGAATCTACGTGTTGAAAAAGTATTATGGAAACGGTGTTGGAGCCGCACTGATGGAGCATGCCATTAACCTGGGCAGAGAATCAGGAAAAAAATACCTCTGGCTGGGTGTGCATGAAGAAAATTATCGTGCCCTTCGCTTTTATGAGAAGTTTGGCCTGAAAGCATTTGACGACCATATCTTTATGATGGGGAAACAGCCGCAGCGGGATGTTTTGTTGAAGGTTTCGCTGCAGGCCATTTAGAGTCTGTCAATGAAGTAAAGTGGCTGGATCATCTTGTCCGATATCAAGGTGTGAAATAATTTTAATCCGCAGTATCCTAAGGTATTTGAGGAATTAAAATTTTTGCAACAACACTGAACCGAGTGCAACGCGCTCACGAATACCGCTGGAAATAAACTATTCATGGGTATATCGGATATTAGGGACAAACACCATTTAGTGGTTGCAAGAAAACGTTTACAGCTGAATTATTCTCTTGAGTGGCTGGATACAGGTATTCACCATAAGGAACTTTATTACTCCTTATATGATAGTACCCCTGAGTTTCATAGAATTTCCTGAAATTGAAACGAAGCGTCTCCCCCTGCTCCACGTGGACTAATCTTTATACACATCTTTTTACAGGATTGATTTTACTGTTC
>JBBDIE010000032.1:0-7273 GCA_040880545.1 Bacteroidales bacterium
CACTTGAGGACGGGATTCGTGAATCGATTGAGTGGTTCAGGGAAAGGGGGATGACATAGAATATAAATCTGGATAAATGAATTTACCATCATAATGAGAGGAAATTTTTATGCTGATTATAATGGAAGGGAAAAATCATTGGTACGATTAAGGGGCAGGATTCTATGACCTGGCAATTCAGTTTATTTCAAATTTGCTTTATGAACATGAAATAATTTTTTTGGCAGGAAAATAATTCAAATTATTACTTACCATAGCTCTTCACAAAGAGAATTCTTCCCTGGAAAAAGAAATCCCGATGAATGTTTTACAATTGAGCAAACGTTTTATTGATTAAAGCGTTATAATATTGTAAATTATAAACTTGCTTAATCAGGCGTATTGGTTGAACATGAAAAAGGGTAAAATAATAGCGGGTGTAATAGCAGGAATTGCATTGTTTCTGCTGTTGCTTCCCAAAGGATGTATCAAGGATTTTCCGGATACATTTCCTACGGAATATGTATGGCAGCCTTTGTTGGCTTTTCCAATTGGTGAAGCCGATTTTGGTTTGAAGATTCCCCATGGTTTTGACACGTTATTGTTGCAAATTGATACCACCTCTGGATTTCCATTCTGGGCCTCTAAGGAGAAGATACCCATGTCGGGCGCCATTGATTTTGATTTTGAACATGTCCTGGGAAAACGAGAAGAGATAAATATGGCGTTACTGCGGGTGAATACCTACAACGGTTTCCCCATCGAGGTTGAGATCCAGGCTTACCTGGAAGATGAAGCAGGGGAGGTGCTGGACTCTCTTTTTATACCCAAACTGATCATGAAGCGAGGTGAACTGGTGGCTGGCGGAAAGACGGTAATTGCTACCCATACACAAAAAGAGATTTTTTTTGATAAGGAACGGCTTGACCTGTTGCTACAGTCCAGGAAGATTTCATTTAAAGGGGAGATGAGTAGTGTCTCCTATTTTCCGGAGTATACGTTCAAAGTTCAATTAGGCGCAGTGTTGGGAATTGTATCTGATTTTTAAGATAAGTATAACTGAATCCGGAATAAAAAAGAAACCCCAAGGGCAGTGTCATTACACAATCTTCCATATAAACCTGTGTTCCTGAAAAAGCCACAATTCAGCATCAGGATATTCCTGTTTCTGTTCCTTTTCCCGGGTCAGGTGCTTCCGTTGGTTGCTCAGCAATCAAATACGCTGTACCTGATGCATTCCGTTCCACAATCGAACCAACTGAACCCTGCTGTTCAGATCAGGTGCAATTTTTTTGTAGGAATTCCAGGTCTGAACACCCTGCACATGAATTACTCCAATTCCGCATTCAATTATAATGACCTGACCTCAGACAACCTCCTTGCACTCGACGATGTATATAATATGCTCTACCGGATAAACATGGTATCGGTGGAGGCTGTGGCGTATCCTATATCACTGGGACTTAAAAGAAACGGCAATTATTTCACATTTTCGGTGGCAGAGCGTTTCGGTTCATATACTACCTATTCAAAAAAGCTTGCAGGGCTGGCACTATACGGGAATACCCAGTATGTTGGCGAAATTGCCAGGGTAAATAACACCAGGGTTAACACAACCTATTACAGGGAATACAGCGTGGGATGGTCGGTGGATTGGAATCCATATACTACATTTGGTATCAGGGGGAAATTACTGTTCGGGAAGGCGAATCTGAATACCGGCCCGTCGCGGGTGAGCCTGGGTACGGATGAAGAGACCTTCGATCTTACAGTGAAGGGAAATGTAACCCTGAACAGCTCTTTGCCGGTCATTCTAACGATGAATGATGCCGGAGCGATCACGGGCATTGACCTGAAGGAGTTCACTTACCCCGGACTACTTTTTAATCCGCGCAACCCGGGGGTTGCTGCAGACTTTGGAGTGATCCATGAATACAGCAATGATATTACCCTTAGTGCAAGTTTACTGGATCTGGGGTTGATAGTGTGGACCGATGAGTTGTATAATATCAATGCTGAAGTTGATTTTTTATACGAGGGGGTGCAAGAGGGGACTGATTTTTCTGCGGCTGCCTATTTCAGGGATCTTTCAGACTCGGTTGTAAATGATATCATTTATGATGTTACGCAGAAACCGTACATATCGCCACTGCCGGCACAACTTTTTCTCGGGGCCTCCTACCAGTGGAAGAAGCACATTGAATTGGGAATTGTAATGAGAAACGTATGGGTTAACAGGGGTATTAAGAGTTCGTTAACCGTATCTGCAAACGCAGCGTTTATGAAGATCCTGCAAGCATCGCTAAGCTGGTCCTATCTCAACAATTCACCTTTGCACTTCGGGGCCGGACTGGCATACGTAGGAAGGGGACTTCAGATATATGCCGTTACCGATAATATACCCGGATTGTTTCTCCCGCTGGATGCCCGAACCATCAACCTGCGATTTGGAATGAACCTGATGCTTGGCTGTCCGAAAAAGCTTTCCAGGGGGCGTAACAAGGAAAGATCCATGGTTCCTTGTCCTCCCAATGTTTCGCTGGGGGGAAAGAAACCAAAGAGGTAAAGTGGGGAATGGTACCAAATAATATGGCCGTATGATTTAAAATATAAGGATTTATAATTCCACTCTTAACTAAAAGCACTAATTTTCACGATAATTTTAAAATTCAGATTAATGAAAAATCTATTGTATATCAGCGGTGCTTTGTTTTTATTATGGTTAACCCCGGGCTGTAACCAGGTCAATGAGGCCTCGGAACAGCAACCTGATTTCAGTGGCAAGTTAACTCAGGCAGAAATTGAAGGGGGAGTGATGACCCCGGAGATCCTGTGGAAATTTGGCAGGGTAGGGGAGCAAAAATTGTCGCCGGATGGCAAGGTGGTTGTGTACAGTGTTACAAGGTACGATGCGGTTACGGAAGAGCGGGTAACAGCGTTGTTTGCTCTTACGACTGCAGGCACAGACCTACTTCAGCTTACCCATGGAGGTTCAGCTTTTAATCCAAGGTGGAAGCCCGGAACGGATATGATCGGGTACCTTTCAAACAAATCAGGAGAAGTTCAGTTGTGGGAAATGGATCGTAACGGTAACGATAAAAACCAGGTTTCTGAAATCGAAGGTGGAATCAGTGGATTCGAATATTCCCCCGGAGGGGAGCGGATATTGTACATCAAAGAGGTGAAGCACTTTGAGACAACTGAAGAACTGTACCCGGACCTTCCCCGGGCCAATGTACGAATTGCAGAAGAGCTGATGTACAGGCACTGGGATCACTGGGAAGATGCTTATGTGTCGCATATTTTTGTGGCTGATATTCAGGAAGGTGGATTGGCTCAACACCGTGATATTATGGCGGGTGAACCTAATGAAGCGCCCCTTTCACCCTGGTTCGACCAGGCAGAGATAAGCTGGAACGCTGACGGAAGCAAAATCGCATATTCCTGCAAAAAAATGGACAAAAACGAGTATGCTGTGAGTACCGATGCAGATATCTACCTCTATGATGTGGAGGAGGAAACCACGATTAATCTTACCGAAGGAAACCAGGGGTACGATAAATATCCTGCATTTTCGCCCGACGGAAAGTTCATGGCATGGCAAAGTATGGAGACCCCGGGATTTGAAGCGGATAAGGAGCGGTTGATGTTGATGGACCTTGAAACGGGTGATGTAAGCTATCTAACGGAGGGATTTGATCAGAATGTCTCGCACCTGGTATGGAATGAAGACAGCAAACGGGTATGGTTTATAACCGGCCGGCATGCGACTTACCAGGTCGGCAGTATTGGCATTGATTCGATGGATATTAATATGGTTACAGACGGAATCCACAATTTCACCTCATTCGATCTGGCCAATGGAGTGATGACCGCGACAAAGATGTCGATGCAGATGGCCACCGAACTGTTCAAGGTAGATACCAAGACAGGTGAGGAGCAACAGTTGAGTTTTGTAAACAAGCATATTTACGACCACATTGAGATGGGTGAAGTTAAATCAAGGTGGGTTCCTACGAGCGATGGGAAAGAGATGCTGGTCTGGGTGATCTATCCTCCGGGGTTTGATGAAACTAAACAGTATCCGGCACTTCTCTATTGTCAGGGTGGGCCACAGAGTGCAGTGAGCCAGTTTTTCTCTTACCGGTGGAATTTCCAGATGATGGCTGCAGGGGACTACATTGTAGTTGCACCGAACCGGCGCGGACTTCCCACCTTCGGTCAGGAATGGAACGATCAGATATCGACCGATTACGGTGGACAGAATATGAAAGACTACCTGGCAGCGATTGATAACGTCGCTGGAGAGCCCTATGTGGATGCTGACCGTTTGGGTGCCGTTGGAGCAAGTTATGGCGGTTACTCGGTTTATTACCTTGCCGGAATACATGAAGGGCGGTTCAAGGCATTCATTTCCCACTGTGGTATTTTTAATATGGAAAGCATGTATACCGAAACCGAAGAGCTCTTTTTTGTGCATCACGATAACGGCGGTGCGTACTGGGACTTTCCCAAGCCACGGAACTACGCTTTTTCTCCACATCTGAAGGTAGCATCATGGGATACTCCTATTCTGATCATTTCGGGGGAATATGATTTCAGGATACCTTATACGCAAAGTATGCAGGCATTTAACGCGGCACAGTTGCTGGGTATTCCCAGTAAATTGTTGATCTTCCCCGATGAGTCACATTTTGTGGTCAGGCCCCAGAACAGTATACTGTGGCAAAGGGAATTCAAAGGTTGGATGGATCAATACCTCCGGTAGGATACCAGTATGAAAGTCTGAAATTCAGGAAATATATGTGGGAATAGCCTGTTATTCACAGGGTTTAAACGTTTCATCAACGGCCAGTTTATTTTCCAGCAGATCCTGCAGGGTGGTTGATCTGAAGTAACGTGTGACCTGTTGATTCAGTCTTCCCCAGAAACCAAAAGCCTGACATTTCTCTTTTCTTTCACATTCGTATGATCTGCTCAGGCAATCGATGATACAGATACCCGGTTCAAACGCACTGTGAATATCCAGTATTGATATCTCTTTGGCAGGACGGGTAAGGATGTATCCGCTTTTTTTCCCTTTCCGGTTGGCTATCAAACCGGCAACTTTCAAGCTATGAACGATATGGTCGAGGTATTTATTTGATAAATCCTGACTGTAGGCGATATCTTTTTGAAGTACACCTTCATCCGGAGAATGGAGGCCTATTTCGATCATCGTCCTGATTCCGTAACGTGTGCGGGTGCTAAATTTCAAATCTGCGTTAATTTTAATTCCGGATCTGAAGGTAAACTAAACTCAAAATTAATAATTAGTTTGTCTTGAACTTTAATTAATCCAAAGCTTTTTTCAGGAGGAGCTAATTTAAAATCAGTAAGTCTTAGCTCTTTACTGCCTGCAATTAAAATTCTTCCATCCAAACAGTTGGAAATGGAGCAGGGGATTTTGTAGTAACGGGTAGTTCCACCGACCATCACTCCGATTTCCGGAGCATAAACTGATTGTCCGTGAAAAAGGGTTTTGAATTGATTTTCATCGAGAAATATTTTAATGTATGGATGGGTTGATACATCCAGAAGCTTCAGGAAATCTCTGTAGACCATCTTGTTGGATGCGTTAAAGTTACGCACCGGTATGGTGATCATGTAAACATGCTGGTCTGGAAGCTGTATCCATGTATTATCGGTCAGCCCGCAGATCAGGTGTTCGGGTACGTTCTGGTCAAGCCTGAACTCATTGATGTTTGTTTCTCCTGTAATGCTGATATAATTACTGCAACTTTCATATAAAGATGAAAGTGTGGATTGGCCATAAGCCAACCCACACTTAAAAATGCACACTAACAGAACAACAAATCCTAACGAAAATGATTTATTGGTAACAAACTTATGGTTTTTAAATATTGACATATAGCGTGCATAAATAATTTAAAGTCTTCTGATGTTATGGACAGACACTATTTAGAAGCTGATTGCTGCTTCGAACATCAACCCACTAAAGCCTGCATTTTCACCATAGGTGGAAATGAAGTTGGTGTAATCCTGGGTTACATAATCCAGTTTAACTAATACATTCTCGGTCAGTTTCCATCCAGCACCGGCTTCAATTCTGTTTACAGAAAGATCCGCACTGTTGCTTACAGTGTTGTATTTGGCACCCACGTAGAACTGATCTGTTTTTCCAAACCTGTACAGTCCGTGTACCCCAATCTGATTAAATGCGAATTCTGCTCCGCCGAAGGGACTTGTTCCGGAATTCATCTCATAAGTTCCGAAAAGTTCAAATCCTTTAACCTGTGCAAAAACGTTGAACATGAATGCGTTCAGTTCATCAGAAAATCCTGGTCCCCATCTTCCGGTATTGTGGCCAGATGCAGGATTAACATCGTCAGCAGAACCTGTTTGCGGCTTCATCACCAGGTAGAATCTTGAACCTGTCCGGTCGCCATTGTACAGGGATCCGAAATGGTTGTTCGCACTGTGGTAACCTGAAACAGTTGCACGAACCCGGATATCGTCACTGATCTCGGTGTCATATCCGGCTTTCCAGTATGCAGCGAGTTCTTCCTGTGCATGGTATGCGGTGTATCCGGAAAATCCACTGTAACTGCTAAGTTGTGGTCTTAGTGATCCGGTGGTAATGGCGGCCATGGCAATGATGCCTTCATGACGAAACATGAATTCTGCAGCAGGTGCAGTGGTAAAGGCATCCATAATGTAATTGCCCACAAACGGGTTGTTTATTACATTACCGTTATCTGAACGGAAAAAATGGGCATCTCCGAAGTTCAGTTCCATCACACCTGCCTTAATAGTCAGGTAATCCATCACCTTGTCAACTGCTTCGGAATTCAAAAATGGCAGTTCATCCATTAACAGGTATCCTCCTTTTACCCAAGCTTCCACGTGATGCCTTGATGAAAGGTAGGTCGTAAGATTCACCTTGATCCCTTTTGCCAGTTCTGCATCAATTGTAAAATTGGCTGTTGGCAGGTTTAGTCCAGTACCCAGCGGTATCAGTAAACTATCAGCCTGATGACTGAGTCCCTGGTATTGCATGGCAAAGTCAGCACCCACGCGAACCTTTACTTGTTCAAAATCCTCATTATTCAAAGGATCGGCCTCAAATGTCTGAGCGAATGAGATCGCACTCATGATAAGCGCGCTTACTAATAAAATTGTTTTTTTCATGTTAGTGTAATTTATTAAAACTGGTTCATTATTCTGTTCTGATTAAATCTGTGTATTGGGATTCAGCTGTAAAATCCATCTTGAATTTGATGGTCACCTCTTC
>JBBDIE010000033.1:0-7252 GCA_040880545.1 Bacteroidales bacterium
CATTTATCCAATCAGTTCAAAAAAGCAACAGGATTATCACCATCTCATTTTAAAAAGATTAAAAACAGAAATAGAAGACCCATTGAAGATATTGGATATGAGGTAAATAAATGATCAGAATGGAAAAGACAAAAACAAAAAAAGTCCGATATGCAAGAAGCCTGATTGAGGCGAGTCTTGATCCCCTTTTTACAATTAGTCTGGAAGGAAAAATCACCGACTTGAATAAAGCATCAGAAGATATCATTGGCAGCACCCGGGAAGAAATTATTGGTACTGATTTCTTTGGATATTTTACTGAACCACGTAAGGCTCGCGAGGTATATCAGGATGTATTTAGAAATGGTTTTGTGACAAATTCTCCGCTGACTATCAAGGATAGCAAACAAACCGAAGTTCTTTTCAATGGATCTGTTTATAAAGACGATCATGGAAATGTACTTGGAGTTGTTGTGGTTGCAAGAGATATCACTGAACAGAAAAGGATTGCTGCCGAACTGGAAGCCGCCATTATCTTTGCAGAACTCGCAACAGATATTGCTGAAAAAGCCAAAGCTAAGGCTGAGAATGCAACATTGGTAGCAGAGAATGCTGTTAGAGCAAAACAGCAGTTTTTATCAAACATGAGTCATGAGATCCGTACGCCGATGAATGCTATTATCGGTTTCACCAAAGTATTGTTAAAGACCGACCTAACAGTAAGACAAAAGGAGTATTTATCTGCAATTAAAACTAGCGGCGATGCATTAATTGTCCTTATCAATGACATTCTCGATCTGGCCAAGGTAGATGCTGGACAAATGACATTTGAGAAGACACCATTTAAAATTTCCTTATCACTATCAGCAATGATTCACCTGTTTGAGACAAAAATCATGGAAAAAAATATTCAGGTGTATAAAGAATATGACAAGAATATCCCTGAAGTCCTTGTTGGTGACCCCGTTCGTCTGCACCAGATAATTTTAAATCTTGTGGATAATGCGGTAAAGTTTACCAGCGTAGGGAGCATTACTGTCAGTGCGCGCTTAACCAACGAAGATGAAGAGAATGCAACAATTGCGTTTTCCGTTGCCGACACAGGTATCGGAATCCCTGAAGAAAAACTTGATAAGATATATGAGAATTTTCAACAGGCCTCCAGTGAAACTTCAAGATTGTATGGAGGTACCGGATTGGGGCTAGCCATTGTAAAAAACCTTATTGAAGCACAGGGAGGAACAATTGGAGTAAAAAGTCAGATTGATATTGGCACCACTTTTAGTTTTACTTTGAGTTTTAAGAAAACTGATCTCTATTATGAAACTGAGGAATATTTGCAGGAAACCTCTGCCGAAATTAAACATATTAAAGTACTTGTAGTTGAGGATATCTTACTTAATCAGCTGTTAATGAAAACCCTTCTTGACGAATTTGGTTTTCAGGGAGATATTGCCGCAAACGGAGAAATTGCCGTGGAGATGTTGAAAAAGGATGAATATGATATTATCCTTATGGATTTACATATGCCGGTGATGAATGGATATGAGGCAACAGATTATATCAGGAATGAAATGAATTCTGATATTCCAATTATTGCCTTGACTGCCGATGTTACAACTGTCGATCTGGAAAAGTGCAAACTCGTGGGTATGAATGATTATATAGCAAAACCTGTGGATGAAAAACTATTATACAGCAAAATAGCATCTGTTTTAAAGAAACCCATCATGATAAAAAGCGTTACTGCCAGGGAAAATATAAGTGACAAACATAAAAAACTAAAATGTACGAATCTGGACGATTTGATTCTACGTACAAAGTCAAACCCAATTGTTGTACTGGAAATGATCAATGCATACCTCGACCAGACCCCACCATTAATAATTGCAATGAATCAGGGGTATAGTGAGCGGGATTGGGGTAAATTATATTCGGCAGTTCATAAAATGATTCCCTCCTTTTCCATTATGGGAATGAGTACAGATTTTGAAGATATGGCTAATAAGGTTCAGGATTATGCCAGCGCACGGCAACAGACAAATGGAATATCTGATCTTGTAAATCAGTTGAGCTCTGTATGTACAAAGGCATGCAAAGAGCTCAGAATAGAGTTTGAACGGATAAAAATATCTGGATTATGAAATCAGACATGAAAATAAAACTTTTTTTAGTTGATGATGATGCCGTATTTCTGAAATCACTTGAGATAGAATTTCTGGATCATGCCGATTTTTCTATTGAGACTTTTAAAACAGGTGAGGATTGTTTGGCTGCATTGTCGCATAAACCTGATGTCATTATACTGGATTACTTGTTGGACGGAATTGTTAAAAACGTGATGAACGGGATAGAAGTATTAGATAGGATTAAGGCCTATGACACAGAGATACCTGTGATCATGCTGTCGGCCCAGGATAAGATAGAGGTGGCTGTTGACTGCATGCATCATCAGGCCTTCGATTATGTGGTTAAAAGTGAAACTGCCTTTATCAGGTTACAGAAAATTATCAGTACAATTTTTAAGTACAGGAAAATGGAGAAAGCGCTTAACTGGTACATGGAGAGGATGTAACATGCATAAGTTAAGAATGCCTTTTCCCTATGGGGCAAAATAGTCCCTTAACATGTAAATTCTGTAACTAATTGATTTTCTAGAATTTAATTAAATATACTGAAATGAAAAAAACCGGAATTGCTATTGTGATAGTTGGGTTGTTATTAACCATTTTTACTGCCTTTACAGTATTCACAAGGGAAAAAGTTGTTGATATAGGTTCCATTGAAATAAATGCCAACAAACCTCACCATCTTCATTGGTCTCCACTGGTGGGTGTGGCTGTTATGGCCCTTGGCGGTGTACTTATATTCATGGCTCCAAAAAAGTAGTTAACTGACTTTTAGTTTTTGGCAAAGTCCCTCCTACCCTCCTTACTGTTTAGTAGTTATAGTTATACTACTAAACGCTATACATCTGTATGACCCGATGCCATATGCATTGTGCGTTCAATCACAAATTAATGCAGCGATCATTATTGTAGCATAGTACCTCCTTTTGTACCAAAATACATAAAAAAACCGTCTCTGTTTCCAGAGACGGTTACGATCAACCTAAACTAAACCCTGAAAAATAAAATTATAATCTGTATCCCAGGGACAGACCAAAACCTGTATGTTTTACAGATGCTTTATCGTCTGTAAACCAGGCATTTTCCGGATTCACTGTCAGCATACCCAATTGTGTATTGAGCTGAAAGAATAAGCCTCCGGCCATTTCATATCCGGCAAAAATGTTTGCACCGGCATCAAGTGGTTTGAAATAGGTTGCAAGTACAGGGTCGGAAAGTGCTACACTGTTCTGAAAAGTAACATCAGTTTCAAGTGATGCGTCTCCTCCTGTAGTGGTCACTTTACCACCGATACCATAGCCTACATAGGGTCCAAAACCGATAATTACGTAACCATTCCCGAGTTGCCCCCGATATAAAAGGTTCAATGGTAACTCAATATAAGAGACTTTTGTTGAGCTGGTCAAAGCACCCGATGTGTTTTTTGCTCCCTTTAATGAATAAAGTAAACCCGGTTGAAAGTAGAATTCAGGTGCAATGGGTATCTGAACATTAATTCCTCCATGATAACCTGTCAGCATATCATTTTCGAGCTTGACACCGGAATGGTCAGTCCCTGTAAGAGTCTGAAAATTAACCCCTCCCAGAATTCCAAATGACGTTTTTCCCATCTCCGTAGTCTGGGCCATTGCCAGCGAGACTGAAAGTAAAAGTATTAATCCGATTGTAAATAGTCTTGTTTTCATTATGCCTGTATTATTAAATTATTTAATTTACGCTATACCTGGTCGGAAGTAGGAAGCAGTAATCTTCCTTTTCCTAATTCGTAGCTGCAGCCTCTGCTTCAGCCTTCATTTTTTCATTTGCGGTAATCAGAAACTCAACCCTGCGATTCTCGCTGCGTCCGGCTTCTGTGTCGTTATCATATTTGGGTAAAGTCTCCCCAAATCCTTTGATATTCAAACGATTGTAACTAATACCTTTAGCGGCCAGATAGGATGATACTGCACTTGCACGTTCTTCGGACAGGTTCTGGTTATAGGCCAAACTACCCGTGTTGTCGGTATGTCCCTGTAGTTCAATATCTGTTTCCCTGTATTCATTCAGCACAATAACAAGTTGATCAAGGTTCTCTTTTGCAGGATCCGATAAAGTTGATTTGTCATATCCGAACAGTATGTTACTACTGAACTCTACAACAATGCCTTCACCCACCCGTTCAACCTTTGCATCTGGCACCTGGTTTTGGATATCTTCGGCCTGTTTGTCCATTTGATTACCTATTACAGCACCTGCAGCTCCACCAACAGTGGCTCCTATTATAGTACCAAGAGCAGTATTCCCTGCAGTTTTTCCAATAATGGCACCCATCCCGCCACCGGCAGCAGTTCCTACAACCGCACCCTTTTGGGTTTTGTTCCATGATGCACAGCCTGAGGATATCAGTACCACGCTCAAGATCATGGCTAAACTCATTTTCATCTTTTTCATATCCGATTTAATTTAATGTCCTATTGTTGGTAAGTATTGAGCAAAGTTAAGACAATCTGGTTTTTTGACAGTTACACAACTATTCCAAAGAGTTACATGATTCACATATTTATTCATCCTGGATAGCCAGATCCTGTCTCACACTTTTCTTCAACCCGGTCTCCATGAAATGGTATATCGATCCGGACCGGGAGGATACGATGCTCATATTATTTAGTCCACCCTGATTTCACCTTCCATGCCAGCCATCGTTTTAACAGAAGATATTCTGTGAATAATGTAAACTTTATGATAAGTTATGTAACAGTAGTAGCGTTGAATAGCGTTAATTTTGAATACTAATTAATTGTCCGTTAATGAACTTAGAGTGTCATGAAATTTTTAACTATAGGAGTCCTTGTTTTCGTCGGCTGGGCATCGCTTGCAACCTGGTTATATGTATGCCAGATAAAAGGCTTGTGCCATGAAAATAATACTATTGCAATCAGTGCCGTATTGCCTGATACTGCAACCAGGGCTGATTCCGTGCAAAATACGCTGATTGCAAAATCTGCCAGACCTGATATGCTGTTGGTTTACTTTGCATTTGACAAGTCTTCTTTCGTATCTGACTCAGGTGTTAATGAATTTTACGATGTTACTACCACTTATATGTTTCATAATTCAGAGGCAGGTCTGCTTATAACAGGTCATACTGATGCAATAGGATCTGATGAGTATAACCAGGCTTTGGGTTATAGAAGAGCACAGCGAGTTCGGGATTATTTTAAGGAAAAAGGGTTAGCCCCTGAGAAGATCACTATTGATTCAAAAGGTGAAAAAGATCCTGCTGAAAACAATAGTACCGATGAAGGCAGAGCAAAAAACAGAAGAGCATCCGTATCCGTAATTATAAATTAATAAATAGATAATGAATACAATTCTTATTTTACTGGCCCAGACAAGAGGTGAAGCAATAATAGAGATCCTTTTATTATTAGTTGTTTCAGCTATTATCGGATATATAACAGCCTGGCTTTTTTACAGATCGGTATATGAAAAGAGACTCAGTGAGTCTGAATCAGAAAAACATAGACTGAATAACCGAATTGTAAACCTGAATGGAGAAATGGTGGATCTTCAAAAGAGTCTGGATGAGAAGGACCTGGAATTGGAACTGCTCATTGCAGAAGTCTTTGCTCAATACAAGCATGTAATTGATTATAAAAGCATTGGAAGATCAACTTATGAGGAAAAGGATGATCTCACAATGATCAGCGGTATAGGACCGGTTATTGAAAAGAGACTTAATTCTCTGGATATTTATACTTTCAGGCAGATCAGCAGATTCTCTCCTCAGGATATTAAGGTGATCAATGATGAAATCATTTACTTTTCAGGCAGGATTGACAGGGACGAATGGGTTGCGCAAGCCATTGAACTGCTTCATACTGAAGAACACAGAATTGCCTTATTTAAAAGAATAAGTGAGAGAAAGAACAGCATACCTTTTGACAAGATAGGTACGGCCACCCGGGAAGAGGCGGATGACTTGACACTGATAAGTGGTATTGGCGGATGGCTCCGGGACAAGCTGAATGTTCTGGGAATTTACACGTTCAGGCAGATAGGTAATTTCAGTAAAAAAGACATAATTACAGTTACTGAAGCAATTGAATACTTTCCCGGAAGGATTGAAAGGGACGATTGGATATTTCAGGCAAATGAATTTGTACGGATCGCTGGTGATAAGGCATCGCTTCTCAAACGAATAAGAGAGAGAAGAGACAGAATTTATTATGACAGGCTTGGAGTTGCTCATAGATACATGGCAAATAACCTCACAATGATCAAAGGAGTTGGATTATGGGTAGAAGAAAGATTAAATGCAATTGATATATATACGTTTGAACAGATAAGCAAACTGACCCACGAAGATATAGAAACAATTACTGAAATTCTGGAGATAATGCCCGGCCAAATTGAAAAAGACAATTGGGTTGGCCAGGCCGGCAAGCTTGCCAAAAAAACAGCACCAAAAGCGGATAATCTAAGTGTTCATTCCTGAAATACAGGCATAGAGAAGCAGGCTCAGCACATAGATGTGAATTATACTAATCCTAGCAGCGAATTGAGTAACATTTTGAGAAATTAACAGCACGACCATTGAACTGATATTATTGCAGGTAAAATATTTCATCACAACTAACCATTATTTAAGAAAACAAACGATATGAAAACAACAAAATTGAATTCCCTGACAAAAACTTTGTCCATAGGGATCCTGGCAACAGTGATACTTTTTTCATTTCAATCATGTGCCAAGAAGGCGATCTTTTTAACGTCGACGGTCGTTCCAGCCGCGCAAGGTGAGGTTACCGTAACCAAGAATAAAAACAACAATTACGTTATTAAGATTCAGATATCAAATCTGGCAGAAGTTGACCGTTTGCAACCACCAAAAAAAGGTTATGTTGTTTGGATGGAAGCTGACCGGGGTTTTATCAGAAATATTGGACTGGTCACCACCTCTAACAAATTAAATGTATCATTTGAAACAACCGCCACACTCAGACCGACCAGAATATTTATAACAGCAGAAGAAGACGAACAGGTACAATTCCCGGGGTCAATGGTGGTTTTAAGTACCGATAGAATCTATAATTAGCGTCTGTCCATCATGTCCGATATACTCATGAATAGTTTATTTTCAGCGGTATTCGTGAGCTCGTTGC
>JBBDIE010000034.1:0-7243 GCA_040880545.1 Bacteroidales bacterium
TCTGTAAATTTCGCGACGACAAATATACATTTTTATTTCGTTCATTTAAAACGAAAATTGATTTTTTATCGTCCACTTTCAGGTTTTTTCGGATGTCGCTGAACTCTTTGGTTTTCGGCGCTTCGAAGGAAAAATCCTGAACGATTACCACTTGGTTGTTTTTAACCTTGTAAGAGAGGGCAGATTTTCTTGCCAGCTCTTTCACTTTTCTGTTCAGTTTTATCCCGTACGTTTTGGGTCTTGGTCCGAAAGTTCTTCCTCCTCCTCTGAATATCGGATTTTTGATATCACCAAAACGGGCAGTTCCTGTACCTTTTTGTCTTTTAATCTTCTTTGTGCTGCCTTTGATCTCTGCGCGTTCCTTGGATTTGTGCGTGCCCTGGCGCTGGTGTGCAAGGTATTGCTTCACCTCCAGATAAATCGCGTGATCATTGGGCTCTATGCCAAAGATATCTTTGTCCAGCTTTATCTTTTTGCCGGTACCTTTTCCCTGGATATCTAATACTTCTAATTCCATTACTTCTCAATTATTAAAAATGAACCATTGGATCCTGGTACTGAACCTTTCAAGATCAGGAGGTTATTTTCAGGAATGATCTTCATAACACGGAGGTTAAGGATCTTCACTTTGTTTCCTCCTGTACGGCCTGCCATGCGCATCCCTTTGAATACACGCGACGGGTAAGAGGATGCTCCCAGTGAACCCGGGGCTCTCATCCTGTTGTGCTGCCCGTGGGTAGCATCATTTACACCTCTGAAGTTATGACGTTTCACTACGCCTTGAAAACCTTTTCCCTTGGTAATCCCGGAAACATCGAGCCATGTTTCGTTATTGAAATAATCAACGGTAATCACATCTCCTGGTTTCCAGTCTTTCACAAAACCTTTTAATTCGATCACTTTGCGTTTTGGAGTGGTATTTGCCTTTTCAAAATGACCTTTCATGGCAGCACTGGTATTCTTCTCCTTTTTTTCATCAAAGGCAAGCTGCACAGCTGCATAGCCATCGCTGTCCTCAGATTTAACCTGTGTAACCACACAGGGTCCGGCCTGAATTACGGTACAGGGAATATTCTTTCCTTCTGCATCATAAATGGAGGTCATTCCGACTTTTTTACCAATTAATCCTGGCATTTTATTTTAATTTTCCTTGGTTAAACTTTAATTTCTACTTCAACGCCACTGGGTAATTCCAGCTTCATCAGTGCATCGATGGTTTTAGGTGTTGAACTGTAAATGTCCAGCAGTCTTTTAAATGAACTAAGCTGAAACTGTTCCCTTGCCTTCTTGTTCACAAACGGTGAACGTAACACGGTATAGACCCTCTTATGTGTTGGGAGAGGTACCGGACCACTAACAACGGCACCTGTTGACTTGACCGTTTTCACGATCTTCTCAGCAGATTTATCCACCAGGTTGTGGTCGTAAGACTTTAACTTAATCCTGATCTTTTGGCTCATTATTATCTGTTATTAATTTACCTATGCTTTGTTTAATAATTCTTTTTCAATATTAGGCGGAACTTTTTCGAAATGGCTGAACTCCATGGTGGAGCTGGCTCTTCCTGATGACAGGGTTCTGAGCACAGTAACATATCCGAACTGCTCTGCCAGGGGCACCTTGGCCTTAATCAGCCTGGCACCTGCCTTTGAATCCATACCTTCCACCTGTCCGCGTCGTTTATTCAGGTCGGAGATCACATCGCCCATATAATCTTCAGGCGTAACCACTTCCACGGCCATGATCGGTTCCAACAATACCGGTGCAGCTTTCAGGCCTGCCGATTTAAGTGCGTGCCTTGCAGCGATTTCAAAGGCGAGCTGGTCAGAATCCACCGGATGGAATGAACCGTCCACCAGGCGTACCTTGAGTGATTCGATGGCAAATCCTGCAAGGGGACCATTCAGCATGGCACTGGTAAAACCTTTCTCCACGGAAGGAATATATTCCCTGGGTACGTTTCCTCCCTTGATCTCATTGATGAATTGCAATCCTTTCACACCTTCGTCTGCAGGTGAGATATATACTTCGATATCCGCGAATTTTCCGCGTCCACCTGTCTGTTTTCTGAATACTTCCCTGTGGTGTACCTCTTTGGTAAGCGCTTCCTTATAGTTCACCTGGGGTGATCCCACGTTGCACTCAACCTTGAATTCCCGCTTAAGCCGGTCCATCAGGATCTCCAGGTGCAATTCACCCATCCCGCTGATGATCGTCTGTCCGGAATCAATATCCGTTTTAACCTGGAAGGTAGGATCCTCTTCAGAGAGTTTGCCCAGCGCCATTCCCAGCTTATCAATATCAGATTGTGTTTTTGGCTCGATGGCGATTCCGATCACCGGTTCAGGGAACTCAATTGATTCAAGGATCAATGGCTTATTCACTGCTGTGATGGTATCTCCTGTACGCAATTGCTTCAATCCTACCACTGCACAGATATCACCCGGTTCAATTTCTGTCTTGGGAATCTGTTTATTGGCGTGCATCTGGTAGATCCTTGAGATCCGTTCCTTTTTCCCGGTACGATTATTCAGTACCATTACACCTTCCTTCAGCACCCCTGAATAGATCCGTACATAGGCCAGTCG
Source organism: Bacteroidales bacterium (assembly GCA_040880545.1). Classification (GTDB taxonomy): domain Bacteria; phylum Bacteroidota; class Bacteroidia; order Bacteroidales; genus M55B112. Next base: position 2,589 of record JBBDIE010000034.1, read on the forward strand.
TCCAACGAACGGGTCTGTTGCGATTTTAAACACGAGGCCCGCCAGCGGATCCTCTGGAGTGGGGCTCCTGAGCTCTTCCTTTTCAGTTTCAGGGTTCAAACCCTTTACAGCACCCACATCAAGCGGGCTGGGAAGCAGTGCGGTAATACCATCGAGTAGCCGCTGTACCCCCTTGTTTTTAAATGCCGAGCCACAGAAGACCGGGGTAATGTCCATGTTGATGGTGGCTCTCCGGGCATATTCCATGAACTCTTCCACTGTGATTGAATTCCTGTCTTCCAGGAACCGTTCCAGCAGGTCGTCGTTGGATACGCAGACAGCCTCAACAAGTTTCTCTCTCCACTCTTCCACCGATTCGATCATATCTTTCGGAATTTCACAGTATTCGTATTTCATCCCGAGTGTCTCATCCTCTTTCCAGACAATGGCTTTACGCTCGATCAGGTCGACGATACCTGTAAAATTATCTTCCGATCCGATAGGAAGCTGAAGTGGCACGGGGTTCGATCCAAGCTTGTCTTTGATCTCTCCAACCACACCAAAAAAATCCGCGCCGGTTCTATCCATTTTATTGATAAAAGCGAGTCGCGGTACTTTATATTTATCGGCCTGTCGCCAGACTGTTTCCGATTGAGGTTCTACGCCCCCTACAGCACAAAAAACAGCAATTGCACCATCGAGTACCCGCAGGGAACGTTCTACTTCAACTGTGAAGTCGACGTGACCCGGTGTATCGATAATATTTATCTTATGCTCTTTATTATTGTACTTCCAGAAGGTGGTAGTGGCAGCGGAAGTGATGGTAATCCCTCTCTCCTGCTCCTGGACCATCCAGTCCATAGTAGCTGCTCCGTCATGGACTTCACCGATGCGATGGGTAATACCTGTATAGAACAGAATTCGTTCTGTGGTGGTGGTTTTCCCGGCATCGATGTGCGCCATGATCCCAATGTTTCTCGTATTTTGAAGTCCTGGGTTCATATTATTGTGCACACTTACCTTATTCTAATATCTCTTATATAAATAAAAATTTTCAATTGTTAGAATCTGAAATGAGCAAATGCTTTATTCGATTCTGCCATTCTATGTGTTTCCTCTTTTCTCTTATACGCACCGCCCTCGTTGTTATACGCGGCCATGATCTCTGCGGCGAGTTTCTCGCTCATGGATCTTCCCGGGCGCTTCCTTGAAAAAAGAATCATGTTCTTCATGGATATTGATTCTTTGCGTTCTGCACGTACTTCCATGGGAACCTGAAATGTAGCTCCTCCTACCCGCCTGCTCTTCACCTCAACCTGCGGAGTGATATTGACCAATGCCTCTTTGAATATCTCCACGGTCGATTTTTCTTCGTTCTTCATCTTCTCTTCAATGATATCCATTGCTCCGTAGAAGATGTCGTAGGCGATACTCTTTTTACCGTCCAGCATCAGGTTGTTCACAAACTTCGTTACAAAGATATCCTTGAATTTAGGATCCGGTAACGTAATATGCTTTTTTGGTTTCGATTTTCTCATTATCTGCTAGGCTAATCTATTATTTTTTCTTAGGTCTCTTTGTTCCGTATTTGGATCTGCGCTGTGTACGACCCTCTACCCCGGAAGTATCGAGCGCTCCCCTGATAAGGTGATATCTTACACCTGGCAGGTCCTTCACCCTTCCACCCCTGATAAGCACGATGGAGTGCTCCTGCAGATTATGACCTTCACCCGGAATGTAAGCGTTCACTTCCTTCTGGTTTGTAAGCCTTACCCTGGCTACTTTCCTCATTGCTGAGTTCGGCTTTTTCGGGGTAGTTGTATATACCCGTACACACACTCCACGACGCTGCGGGCATGAGTCCAATGCAGGAGATTTACTCTTGTCGATGAGCTCCTTTCTACCCTTTCGCACTAATTGTTGAATTGTAGGCATTTATGCTTAATTCTTTTAATTGAAATAATATTTTCCACTAAAATCGGGTTGCAAAGGTATTCTTTTTTTTAAAAAAACAAGAAAAATTTAATTAAATATTTCATTTTTAGAGACCCAGAAGCAGTTTGTCCGGTTCAAGGCCTGAACATGCCGCGAACGTTGAAAAAATCCAGCAGGAGAATCATTATTGCTGAAGACCCTGACAGGGAGTTACGGAAATTCCGTGGAACAAAAATGCAACCCTTGATTTATTCAAAAATTTATTACTTTTGCTCACCAAATCAGAATCGACTGTTATTTAGAAATACATTTTTAAAAAAACATCATAATACCTGGCTAACATGAAATCTCCATGGATCGGTTTACGCAAGTACCTCAGTGTAACCAGTATGAAGGTTCTTTCATATCTTTAAAATAAATTATTACAGGATGAAAAACTATACAACGGATCAGATTAAAAGTATTGCGCTGGTAGGTAACGCCGGCTCTGGAAAAACCACCCTTGCAGAAGCTATGCTCTATGAGGGTGGGGTTATTGAACGCAGGGGGGATGTGGACAGTAAGAATACAGTATCAGATTATAACCTGATTGAACACGAGAACGAATCCTCCATTTATTCTACGGTATTGTATACGGAGTATAATAATAAGAAGGTAAATATCCTGGATTCTCCCGGTGCCGATGACTTTGTTGGAGGTGCAGTAACCAGTCTGCATGTTTCGGGAGCCGCCCTCATGCTGATCAATGCACAGCATGGCGTGGAAGTAGGAACAGAGATCCACAACCGCTGGCTGGAAAAGTTTGGTAAACCAATGGTGATTGCAATAAACCAGTGTGATCATGATAAGGCTAATTTTGAAAAGACACTGGAAACTGTCAGGGAAAGATTCGGTAACGGTGTTGTGCTTGCCCAGTTTCCGGTAAATGCAGGTACCGGTTTCAATTCATTCGTGGATCTGATCCAGATGAAACAATATACGTACGGACCGGATGGGGGAAAACCAACGGTGGAAGAGATTGCGGCAGAACATCAGGAACAGGCCGATGAACTAAGGAACGAACTGATTGAAAAGGCTGCAGAGAACGACGAGAAATTGATGGAGCTCTTTTTTGAAAACGACGGGCTCACGGAAGACGAGATGCGCTCAGGAATCACTGCAGGATTAATAACCAGGGGTATGTTTCCTGTATTTTGTGTTTCGGGTGAAAAAAACATGGGTGTTGGCCGGCTGCTGGAGTTTATCACCAACGCAGTGCCTACAGTCGCCCAGCTTCCTGCACCTCAAACAACGGATGGTACCGGGGTGGCGTCTGACGGATCAGGAGCCGCATCCCTCTTTGTCTTCAAAACATCATTTGAATCACATATTGGCGAGGTTAACTATTTTAAGGTAATGTCCGGTGAAATTTCCGAAGGAATGGATGTTACCAATTCCAGGACACAAAATAAGGAGAGGCTTTCACAACTTTTTGCACCATTCGGTAAGAATCGTACGAAAATTTCCAAACTTCATGCAGGAGATATCGGTTGCACGGTGAAACTGAAAAACACAGCTACTAACGACACCCTCTGCGGACCAGGTGCCAGCCATGTATTCCCGAAGGTTCCCTATCCAAATCCAAAATTCAGGGCTGCCATCAGGTCGCTCAGCGAGGGTGATGACGAGAAACTGGGAGAGTCGCTGAACAGGATCCATGATGAGGACCCCACAGTGATCATTGAGTACAGCAAGGAGCTGAAACAGATTATATTACACGGACAGGGTGAACATCACCTGAACCTTGTTAAATGGCAACTGGATCACCTCTACAAGGTTGAATCCGAATTCCTGGCACCCAGGATTCCATACAGGGAGACTATCACCAAGGCAGCCCAGTCTGACTACAGGCACAAGAAGCAGTCGGGCGGCGCCGGACAGTTCGGCGAGGTACACATGATCATTGAACCCTTTATAGAGGGGACCCCTGAGAAGACAGCTTTCAAGATCAATGGCAAGGAATTCAAATTGTCCGTTCGCGGAAAAGAGGAGCACGAACTCTCATGGGGTGGAAAGCTCCAGTTCCTGAACTGCATCGTTGGCGGATCCATTGATGCACGATTCCTCCCTGCCATCCTGAAGGGTGTAATGGAGAAGATGGAAGAGGGACCGTTGACCGGATCCTATGCCCGCGATATCAGGGTGTATGTATATGACGGTAAGATGCACCCGGTAGACTCCAACGAGATCTCCTTCATGCTGGCTGGAAGAAATGCATTCAGGGCAGCATTTAAAAATGCAGGACCCAAGATTATGGAACCTGTTTACATCGTGGAGGTCCTTGTTCCTTCCGACAGAATGGGTGATGTGATGAGCGACCTTCAGGGCCGGCGTGCCATTGTTCTTGGTATGTCGAGTGAACGGGGATTTGAGAAGCTATCGGCCAAAGTGCCACTGGCGGAAATGTCGAAATATTCCACGGCACTCAGTTCATTAACTAACGGACGTGCCATGTATTCCATGACCTTCGATGAGTATGCACCGGTTCCGGGCGACCTGCAGGATGAACTGCTGAAAGCGTACGAAGCGGAGCAGGAGGAAGATTAGGGAAGAGATTGAACAATAGAGATTGAGAGGGTCCTCCGTTTGGGGGACCTTTTTTTTTGGGGGGGGAGGAGAAGATGGATGGTAACGGTATTCATCGTTTGAGCCCTTTTTTTAACCACAGAGGAATCAGACCAGCAAGCTGGCACAGAGTTTAG
>JBBDIE010000035.1:0-44258 GCA_040880545.1 Bacteroidales bacterium
ACCATCGACAGCGCGATCCTGTCTTTGATGCTCCCCCCAGGGTTACTGCGCTCAGATTTTGCCCACACCTCATGATCGGGAAACATTTTACCCAACCGTATATGGGGTGTATTGCCGATTGTTTCAAGAATATTATTGTATCTCATGGTATATGTATTACGCGATGATTATTGTTGGTGATAATGTTAATGGGCCATTCAACCAGTCCCACTGGATTTACATGCAGATTTCCGTTAGATGACATAATCGATGGGAGAATTAAAATCCTTGCTGTCTCTCACGATCACCCTGTGTTGCCTGAATACTACGGAATGGGGCAACACACTTTCGGTGATCCAGGTGTTGCCTCCCACAACAGTATCATGACCGATCACGGTTTTTCCGCCCAGTATGGTGCTTCCGGCATAGATAACTACATTGTCCTCAATGGTGGGATGCCGCTTGGTACGGGCCATATCCTTCTCCACAGTGAGTGCACCCAGTGTAACTCCCTGGTACACCTTGACATTTTTCCCGATCTTAGCTGTCTCACCAATGACAATGCCGGTACCATGATCAATGAAAAAGGGAGTTTCTATTTCTGCACCCGGATGAATATCAATCCCGGTCTGACCGTGCACATACTCCATCATAACCCTGGGTAACAACGGAACTTTCAGCTTGTAAAGGATATGAGCCATTCTATAAACGGATATACAATAAAATCCGGGATATGCAAGAATCACTTCTTCCACACAACTGGAGGCGGGATCGAATCGCGCGATGGAAACCGCATCCTCGATCATCGCATCGAATGTGCCGGGAAGCTCCTCCATGAATTTATCGGCAATCTCTTCCGGTGTTTCATTAATTGAATTCCTGATTGACCACAACAGGTCCCTCAACTCCACCGAACATCTTTCCAGTTGCAGATGGATTTCATTTACATCAATCTTGCAATCGAGTTTTATGGGGAACAACAGGTGGATAATATTTTCAACAAATTGATGGGTTTTGACCATGGAGGGAGCCTCCATGCAAAAACCGCTGTTCATAGAACTTAAATGCTTTGCAAATTTTTTGAGATCACTCATGTGATATTCCGGTTATCAGATTAATAGTATTGTTGTATTAACGACAAACAAGTCGTTATGTTAACAGGATCCTGACAAGAGACAATAAAATATATGTTAAAACAACCAACGGAAGTCCCGGAATTCCTGTTAACAGTAGAATAATTGCTGAAATCAGCAAAAACAGATACCGGATAAAATTGGGCAGGAACCTGAAATTTTTAAATTTTAATGAGATCATGGGCAGCGGGATGACCATCAGCAGGGAGATAACGATCATCACTGCCCAGATGAACCAGCCACTTGCAGGATGTCCAAAAATGCCCCCATGTACATGGTAATCGTAATAGATCCCGGTCCAGAACAGGGCAAATGCCGGCGTTGGCAATCCCGTAAAATAGTCGGATTCCTCCAGGAGGTTGAACCGTGCCAGGCGAAGTGCCGCCAATACGGGTACGATTACCACGGAAAACATCATTGCCTTTTCCCGAAACAGCAATACATCTCCATTGCCTCCAGGGGAGAATGCGGACTCCAGGAGTGTGAAAATCATGGTTGCCGGCAGCAGTCCAAAACTCACCATGTCAGCCAGGGAGTCAAGTTGTTTCCCCAAGGGTGATATGACATGCAACAACCGGGCTGTAAAACCGTCTGCAAAATCGAAAATAATAGCTGCAAGAAAGAAATATAATGCCAGCTCCGACTCTCCCTGCAATACCAGGTAAACCGCAACCGAGCCTGAAGCGAGATTCAGCAGGGTAATTATATTGGGAATATTTTTTCTCATTATCACCTGTTACTCCTTTCCTTCGGCGTATGATTTTTCGAATCTTGCAAGGGCCCACCTGACCATCCAGTAGCTAATGATAATCATTACCGGCCAGAGGAGATATGTGATGATGCTTAAGGTATTCATGGTATTTGGGTTGTTTTTATCTGTAATACTTACTCAATTTTTACAGTTCCAATTTAACTTACTTTATTCAATGATCAAATTTCTCAGTAACCAGGTAACACAACACTCATCCTTTCATCCTTTACTGAACGATACTGGGTTTACACCTTTCCCTCCCCTAGTAAACATGTGTATCCCCACCCCCGGTAACCTCTGCTTCGTCGATTTTCTTATTATTAATGGCTCTCCAGGCATACGCTATGTAAGCGATTACCAATGGTACACCCAGTGAAACATAGCTCATTGCCTCCAGGGTATACCTGCTGGATGAACTGTTCTGAATGGTCAGCGAACTCTGGAGATCGAAGCTGGATGGATAAAAGGCCGTGTTATTAAATCCTGCCAGGAAAAAGAGGGAGAGAACTACCAGGATCGTACCCGAACCTGTGAACCATATCCCGTTGGAGGTGGTTCTCATGAGCGACCACCCGATTCCGCCCAACACACATAACACACCTGTCAGGAACATAATGAGTACCAACGGCATCTGTACCATGTTATGCAAGTATTTGAATGCCTCCAGGGATACAGTGCCAGTCAGGGGATCCACCGCGTATCCATCTCTCAGCATCAGCCAGATTGCAAATGTAAGAAAGAATACCAAAAAAGGAATCGCGTTGATAAGTAGTTGTTTTTTAGTCCTTACCAGTATTGCCCCGTGGTCGATTGTGTTCATAAAATAGAGTAGTCCGAGTACCCTGGCCAGGAAAAACACAGTAAATCCCAGGGCAAGGTTGAACGGGTTCAATGCCGCTTCCAGTCCGCGGGTACTGTTTTCCCAGGTAACGCTGTTGTATTCATTCAAGCTAAATGCAGAACCGGAGAAAAATGTCGCCACAGCTATTCCTATAAGTACGGTTCCCAGTAATCCGTTGGTAAAAAGGAATGCATCATAGGTTTTCTTGCCCAGGAAGTTAGAAGCCCGTGACCTGAATTCATAGGAGACCGCCTGTATGACGAATGCAAATAGGATGATCATCCAGACCCAGTAAGCACCACCGAAGCTGGTGGCATAGAACAGGGGGAATGAGGCGAAAAAGGCGCCTCCGAATGTTACCAGGGTGGTGAAGGTGAATTCCCATTTTCGGCCTAGGGTATTAACGATCATTGTGCGTTCCGTATCGGTTTTACCGATGGTGTAGATGAAGGTTTGACCTCCTTGCACAAACATCAGGAATACAAGTATGGATCCCAGCAGGGAAACAATAACATACCAGTATTGCTGAAGAACCAGATATGATAAATTTTCAAACATATTATTTTTCCTCCGGACCTTTTTTAATTTGTGTAGTCAATATTCTAATTTCAGCAATAAACAGCGCCGTAAATGTTGCCAGGAATATCCAGAATGTAAGTTGCACTGCTCCCGGACTGATCCTTGAAACGGCAGCGATGGTGGGCATGAGCTCATAAACCACCCAGGGTTGCCGTCCCACTTCAGCCACGATCCATCCCGCCTGTGATGCCACCCAGGGCAGCGGGAGGGTCAGCAACGCAACCCAGAGAATCCAGCGCTTCTCCCCCCACCTGTTTTTCAGGCTGAGATACAATGCAAGCATGGAGAGGATCAGGAAATGTCCGCCCAGGATCACCATGATATGAAAGGCATAGAAATTCATTTTCACATTGGGTATCAGGTCATTCATGGGGCGGTCCTTGTAATACCCGTAGCCAAAATACTGGTAATAATCCTCCTTCCACTGTGGATCTTCGAACGTTGCCTTCAGTCTTTCAAATTCAGCTTCATCTCCCCGGTCCTTTGCCTTTTTCAACGCTTTCAGTTCATTGATGGCTACAGTTCCCCGTTCAATCCTTTCGATGTAAGAGACAATCCCCTGCTCAGCGTTTCCATAGATCAGATCGTTTACCCCGGCCACGAACCCGCTCGGCGTGAGAAATGCCATGTATGAAAGTGCATTGGGGATCTCAAATTTAAATATGAACTCTTCGCGCGGATTGGGTATCAGCGTGGTATCGGTTCTCATGGCTCCAATCACCACCAGTGGTGCATGGGTTTGCCCGTCGTACAGCGCTTCCATCGCGGCAAATTTCATGGGCTGTTCCCTGGCGATGATCCTTGCGGAGGTGTCGCCGGAGAAGATGGTCAGAACAGCTGAAATAATTCCGAACACCGAAGCAACCACTGTACTCCTTTTGGCAAACAGGATATGCCTGTTTCTCAGGAGAAAGTATGCGCTGATACCGATCACAAATATGGATGCAAGCAGGAAACTGGAGGTGACGGTATGCAGGAATTTATTGGCAGCGGTCTGGGAGAGAAACACATCCCAGAAACTTGTCATTTCGTTTCTTGCAGCCACAGGGTTGAACCTGGTTCCCACCGGGTCCTGCATCCACGCATTGGCAACCAGGATCCATACTGCAGAGAGGCTGGCCCCAAAGGCGGTTAACCAGGTACTGGCAAGATGAAACCGCTTACTCACCTTATTCCACCCGAAGAACATTACTGCGATGAAGGTGGATTCCAGGAAAAAGGCCATAATCCCTTCAATGGCCAGCGGTGCACCGAATATATCTCCCACGAACCATGAATAATTTGACCAGTTGGTGCCAAATTCAAACTCGAGTATGATCCCGGTAGAGACGCCAATGGCAAAGTTTATCCCGAAAAGCTTCATCCAGAACCGGGTGATCCGTTTCCACTCTTCATCACCCGTTCTGACATAGATCGTCTCCATGAAGGCAACTATAAAAGAGAGTCCAAGGGTGAGCGGAACGAAAAGCCAGTGAAACATGGCCGTCAGGGCAAATTGCCCCCGCGACCAATCAACTAACGAGGGGTCTACAGATTCAATCATTTTATTTTGGGGTTGTTAATTGTTCCAGTACATGGTTCCCGCGTTCCTCATCTGTATCGAAATTCCGCTGAAGGATATCGGGAAAGAAAAAAAGCTTCAGAATAACAAACATCACAAAAAGTTTGATGAGGATAATTGCCCACAACGATCTGCCCCAGGTCATGGACCTGAATCCTTCGTAATAAAACCTGATGATCCGTCTGAACATCGGGGTGCCTTTTTTATAAGAATCCAACGATGTTAACAAAAATAGAAAACCGTTATGTAGTCCGGTTAAAAATTTTAAAATAGTTTGTTATTTTTACGGTTTCTAAATAACGCTTGGTAACTTGGGAGAAGTAGATAACCAGCTATATGAGAATTTTTTTAAAAAATAATTAACCAATAAGAATTTTTTTTGTTATCACACCAGATAATAGTTAATTTCATTATCTAAAAAAAAAATGAAAAAGCACCAATTATTGTTCATCGTATTATTTGCGATGATACCAACAATCGCGCAGGATCTGGCCCAACAATCTCTTGAAATCGGAGTCGATGAAAAGCTCAACAATTACATTCCACTGGATGCATATTTGTTCAACATTGAAGGGGATACAGTATTTCTCCGGGAAATTTACGATAAACCAACCATCATTTTATTTGTTTACTACCGTTGTCCCGGCATTTGTTCTCCGCTGATGGATGGACTGGCTGAGGTAATTGATAAATCGGACCTGGTCATTGGTGAAGATTACCAGGCAATTACCATTAGTTTCGACCCGAGAGAGTCGGGTATGTTGGCGGAACAAAAAAGAAAAAATTATCAGAATCTGATGGAGAAGGCTGATCAGGCAGCGGACGGGTGGAAGTTTTACACGGCCGACAGCGCCAACATCGCTCAATTAACAGATGCCGTCGGATTCAGGTACAAGGCTGTGGGAAATGATTTTATACATTCAGCAACACTGATCGTCACTTCACCGGAAGGAAAGATAACACGGTACATGAACGGGATCTATTTTCTGCCGTTCGACCTGAAGATGTCGATCATTGATGCCAACGAAGGTAAATCGGGGCCCACGGTCAATAAAGTATTGCAATATTGTTACTCCTTTGATCCGGTAGGACAGGAGTATGTTTTTAACATAACAAAAGTTGCCGGTACAATTATTATTTTCCTGGCATTGGTCATATTCCTGGTGCTGGTAATAACAAAACGAAGAAAAACAAAATAACTGAAACAGCATGTCTGAAAAAACAGAGCGCGCAGCAACAAAGAGCTACCTGGAAGAAACAGGGGGCAGGAAGGGAATTTTCAAATGGATTTTGTCCACCGATCATAAGAGAATAGGGTTGTTGTACCTGTATTCGATCATGTCGTGGTTTTTTATTGGGGTGACACTTGGACTGCTGATGAAGCTGGAGCTGATCGCACCGGGAAAAACGCTCATGGGGGCACAGGGCTACAACGCCACATTTTCGGTGCATGGAGTTATCATGATTTTCCTGGTGGTTATCCCGGGGCTACCCGCGGTATTTGGCAATTTCCTGTTACCCATACAGATCGGGGCCAAGGATGTGGCATTCCCCAGGCTGAATCTTTTATCGTGGTACATCTATATTGCAGGCTCGATCCTGGTGGTCAGTTCCCTTTTCATGGGTGGCGGCCCACCGGATACAGGCTGGACCTTCTACGCGCCATACAGTTTTAAAACAGGAACCAATATGTTACCGGCAGTACTGGGAGCCTTTGTGCTTGGTTTCAGCTCCATTTTAACGGGGTTGAATTTCCTTGTTACGATCCACCGGATGCGCGCTCCGGGGATGACCTGGATGAAACTGCCGGTATTTCCCTGGACGATATACGGAACAGCATGGATCCAGTTACTGGCAACTCCCATCGTTGGAATAACCCTGCTCATGGTGATCGGGGAAAGGGTATTTAACATCGGCTTTTTCGATCCGGCCAAAGGCGGGGACCCGATTCTCTATCAGCACCTTTTCTGGATCTATTCACACCCGGCTGTATATATCATGATCCTGCCGGCCATGGGGGCCATCTCGGAGATCATACCCACCTTCGCGAAAAAGACGCTGTTTGGTTACCGGGCGGTTGTTATTTCAACCATGGCCATTGCATTTGTGGGTTACTTTGTCTGGGGGCACCACATGTTCACTTCGGGAATGAGCGGCACGGCGCTGTTTACCTTTTCCATCCTTACATTTCTCGTAGCTATTCCCAGTGCGATCAAGGTGTTTAACTGGGTTTCCACCATGTACCAGGGATCGATTTCAACCGAGGTTCCCTTCCTCTGGGCAGCCTCCTTTATTTTTGTATTCCTGATCGGAGGTCTGTCGGGACTGGTATTGGGAGCATTGGCTGCCAATGTCCACCTGCACGACACAGCATTCGTTGTGGCACACTTCCATTTCATTGTGTTTGGAGGTACCGGCTTTGCATTCTTCGGAGCGATCCATTATTGGTTCCCGAAAATTTACGGAAAAATGTACGACAAAAGCTGGGCAAAAACCGGGTGGATCATGTTCTTCATGGGATTCATAACACTGTATGGCCCTATGTTCTACCTGGGTATGAAGGGGATGCCGCGCAGGTATTACGACTATCTTCCCGATTACCACGGGCCAAATATAATTTCAACTATGGGCGCCCTGGTGATGGTGGCAGGATTTGTAATTATGGTGATCAACCTGTTCAGATCGGTCAGATCAGGTGAGAAGGCACCGTCGAATCCATGGGGCGGCACCAACCTGGAATGGAGGATCCCGTCTCCACCACCACTTGAGAATTTTGATGAAATTCCAACCATCGATAAAGCGACCTATAAATACGACTAAAAAAGCAGGTGTATGTCAGAACATGAGCATAGAGACGATATTGGATCCAAGTTGGGAATGTGGTTATTTATCTTTACAGAACTATTACTGTTTGGAGGATTGTTTATTACCTACGTGGTATACAGATACCTCCATCCGGAGGCATTTCACCTGGCCAGCCAGGAACTGGATGTAACCATCGGAACCATTAACACGGTCATACTGCTGGTGAGCAGTGCAACCATCGCGATGTCCATCACTGCACTCCAGCAGAACAGAAAAAAACTGTCATTAATGCTGATTGGGTCAACCATCATCCTTGCGGTGGTATTTCTGGTGAACAAGTATTTTGAATGGGGCGTAAAATTCGAGCATGGTATCTTTCCCGGATCAGAATATCTGGATCAGCTGGGGTATGGTGATGTACTGTTTTTCGGTCTCTATTTTTTCATGACTGGATTGCATGCATTTCATATTATCATCGGAATTGTATTTCTTGGTTTTGTGTATCACTATGTTAATAAAGGGAGACTCACATCCGATAATTTTCAACTGCTGGAAAACGGGGGACTATACTGGCACCTGGTGGACCTTATATGGATTTTCCTGTTTCCATTATTTTATCTTATTGCTTAAACCGGTGAATTATGACAGAAGAAAAACATCATATCATTCCATACAAAACATTGCTGCTGGTACTGGGGCTATTAATCGGATTAACATTGATATCGGTGGCGATCACCCGGATCGAATTGTCGCACTGGGCAACCGCTGCAGCACTGCTTGTTGCAGGTGTTAAATCGACGTTTGTTCTGATGATCTTTATGCATCTGAAATACGACCTTCGAATGTTCAGGGTTATGGTAGGACTGATCATCGCCCTGGTTGTGGTTGTTATTATTATTACCATGCTGGATTTTATTTACAGATAAACTGATAAAACTGCTTTTATGTACGATATAGCTCCTCAGAATGCATCCAATTTCGTAGCCGGTGTCGACCTGGTATTCATCATTATCCTGGGTGTATCCATATTTTTCCTCGTGGCCATTACTGCGGTTATGCTCATTTTCATCAGAAAGTACAGGCAGGACCGCCATCCAAAAGCTATCCAAAATGAAGGAAGCACAAAGCTTGAGATCATCTGGACGGTCATCCCCATACTACTGGTACTGGTTATGTTCTATTATGGCTGGATGGGATGGAAACCTATGAAAAGTCCGCCTGAGGATGCCATGCACGTAACAGCCATTGCAAGAATGTGGAAATTTAGTTTTGAGTATGAGAACGGTAAGCGCACTGACAGCCTGTATGTGCCTGTAAATCAACCTGTGGTTCTCGATCTGAAGGCGCTTGATGTCTTGCATAGTCTTTACATTCCCGCGTTCAGACTAAAAGAAGATATGGTTCCGGGGAATGATAAAATGATGTGGTTCATTCCCGGCAAGATCGGTTCCTACGACATATTCTGTGCTGAATATTGCGGACTGGATCACTCTTACATGTATACCGGTGTGCGCGTAATGAGTGAAGATGAGTTTGATGAATGGATAAGTGATACTACGGCCGTTGCACCACAGGTGGCGGAGGATGCAACACCGGCCGACCTGGGTTACCAGGTGATGTTAAAAAACGGCTGTATTGCCTGCCACTCATCCGACGGATCTAAACTGGTTGGTCCATCTTACAAAGGCATCTGGGGTAAAACGATTCAAGTAACTGCAAGCGGAAAGAAAACAGAAGTGACGGTAGATGAAGCGTACATCAAACGGTCAATTTATGATCCGAATGCTGAGATTGTAAGCGGTTATAACAAAGGACTAATGCTCTCATACGAAGACCTTGTAACGGAGGAGGAGATTGAGTTGATTATTGAATATATCAAGAGCATTAATGAATAAAAACAGATTTGTACGATTCTTTTTCATTGTCATTGAGCTCGGTAAGATTAAAATTTCCATTCCTGTGGCACTCACCGGTTTCATGGGATATTACCGGGCATCAGGGGAATTGCATCTGGATTTCCTCTATATGCTTTTTGGTATCCTGTTCATGTCCATGGGGTCCAGTACCTTTAACCAGGTACAGGAGCGACGCACGGATCTGTTGATGAAGCGAACAGCGGGACGTCCCTTGCCGGCAGGAAGGATCTCAATGGCAGGAGCGATTACCACGGGAGTTCTGTTGTCGCTGGCCGGAATGGCACTCCTGTTCCTTACAGGATCGCCCATTGCTGCCCTGATCGGCCTTTTCACACTGGGCTGGTACAACCTGGTATACACTCCGTTGAAACATGTGACCCCTTTTGCCGTATTGCCCGGAGCACTCATAGGTGCACTTCCCCCCCTTATTGGCTGGACAGCAGCAGGCGGAGCGGTGTTTGACAGGGAGATCATGCTCATCAGCTTTTTCCTGTTCATCGGACAGATGCCCCATTACTGGCTGCTGTTGCTGAAAGTGGGCCATGAATTCAGCACTGCAGGCATGCCTGTTATCACTGATAAATTTTCAAAAATACAGTTGCGTGATATCAGCTTCATCTGGATCGTAGCCTCTGCGGTCTTTGTCCTGATCTTCCCGGTTTCGGGTATTATGTACAGCAACCTGGTGTCATTCCTGATGCTCGGGGGTGTTATTATCATTCTCGTGAGGATCTTTCAGCTATCATTGCATGGTGAAGTGATGCAACAATGGAGGAAAACATTTATGGCGATCAATCTGTTCTATCTCTTTATCATTCTTATTTTAATCGCAGATAAATTCGCGGAACCATATCTTTATTCATGGAAAGTAATTTAAAAATTAATCAACGATGAAAAAAATTGTCATTCTCATTTTCACTTCCCTGCTCATTGCAGCCTGTAATTCAGGAAATAAGGCTGAAACAGAAGAGGCCAAACAGGAGATCAATGTTGAAAACCTTGTTGAGGTAACTATCTCAGTAAACGGCATGACCTGCGAGGGCTGCGAGAACTCGGTTAAAAACAGCATCGGTACCCTTGCGGGAATTGCAGAAGTAACAGCATCCCATACCGATTCCACAGCCACGGTCAGCTATGACAAAACAGCTGTCTCCCTCGAAGAAATTGAGGGAAAGATCGCGGATGCCGGGTATGTGGTGGTGAGGTAATCCTGGAAGGTGAAAATCATGACCTCCACGGGGAAAATTAAAAAAAGGCTGTTCCACGAGTATATAAATACGGGCAGAACAGCCTTACCTAATCTAACCTAATAATTAACTGAATAAACTACTACTAACCAGAACTTATTGTTTTAGGATCTTTACAGTATGAACACCACTTTTGCCGTTGAAACGTGCAAAATAAATACCCGCTTTCAGCGCTGAAACATTCAGGTTGAATACAGTATCTGTGATATTCTTACTAATTATCTGCTGACCTGTAATTGAATAAATATCCATGGTCGCGAATTTGTTATCTTTCAGGTTTACATGAATATATTCTGATGCTGGATTTGGATATAGATCTATGTTTACATTTGAAATAATATCTCTCGCGGAGACTACAGGGAATCCTGTCATTGCAATATCATCCATCCATATCCTGACAGCTCCGTCCACGGTCATGGAAGGAGTGAAAGTAATCTGCACACTGTCTGGTTCATTAATTTCAATAGAGAATTCGCTCCAGGTCCCACTGAGTTCATTGGATGTGTACTCTCCTATTTTCTCATTTAGTCCGAATCCGACTTTCTTCTCAACCTTCATAGTTTCGCTACCGTCAGGGGACTCAACTGCCAGCCAGAAACTCAGGGTTCCTGCATGTGTATACTTTTTAAGTTGTAACGATCCTGGTTTATCTTCCTGTCCCCGTACAAATTTAAATGCTGCATCACCAGGGTAAACACCATTGTTACCCACCGCAATATTTGTTGATATCCAGGAATACTGTGCGACCCAGCCCGGGAATGGAACCGCGTTTTCGCCTGTATTAGAGAAACCGGTTTTGAATATAAATTCAGAAACTGTAAACACAAGAGTATATGTTTCTGTAGCGGACTCATCCTCAGAAGTAACGGTAATTGTAGCTGTTCTTTCTGCCTCTGTTCCATAAGGATTGGTTACCGGTGTAATATCCACTGTTGCATTAGCGTTGTTAGGTGTCCCTACCACTACAATTTCATCAGCGCCATAAGGTAGTTCAACAACATAATCCATTGTTCCAAGTGCAAAATCAGCCAAGGCTTCATCATTAACAATAATACCTGAGAGTGTTGCATCGTCTGCAGCAGGGGGAGTTTTGGTCAGGGAAATATCATCAATTGTGAAAATCCCTGTACTGCTTGATCCGCCAGTTGAAGTCTGGTGAAATCTGACATAAACCTCTGACGCCGGATCATTGATCTGTACCTCCAGGTATTGAAACTCCAGGTTTTCGTTGTCCTGCGGATCCGTAGCCACTGTTGTCCAGGTTTCCATACCATCGATTGATTTATCAATTTCCAGCACACCTCCGGCAGTATTGTCTTTAACCTTGAGCCAGAAAGAGAGTACTCCGGCACCGTTCACCGGTTTTGTGATCAGTTCAGCATCGGTTGGACGCGGTTTTGCACAATAATCACCTTCAAATTCGTTGTGTGCATTAGATGCTGCACTCGACCAGGCAATTTCAAGCCCTGACCATCCCGGGGGGAAATCATTGGTTGTGAACCCCTCCTGAAAGTGGTAATCCACCTGGGCATTTACTGTCCAGCCTGCAAACAGCAGGAGGACACAAATCATTGTAAAAAGATGTACACGTTTCTTCATAACAGATTAATTTTAATTAGTAATTCATAGTTTCTAGGTAATTTATTTTCCAATATTTTCATATCCGGTATTTTGTGGGTAACCTGGCATCAGATCAATTTCATCCTGAGGTATTGGCCTTCTAATGTGGTATTCCTGAATATTCTGCCGGGGTTCCAGATGTCTGTCATCTCCCCCGTATAACCGAACCTGTTCAACAAGTTTACCCATACGTTTTAAGTCAAACCAGCGATGACCCTCCATTGCCAGTTCACGGGCATTCTCCTCCATAATCAGTACTTCATTAAGTGATGAAACCTCACCGGGTACTCCCAATGCCCTTCCTCTGATCTCGTTAAAGTATGGAAGTGCTTCTGCTTCCCTGTCGTCACGCCACAAAGCTTCCGCAGCCATCAGGTAGGTTTCAGATAAGCGGTAAAGAATGATATCCTTGACACTCTGTGTAAAAATTGCATCCTTGCTCAGGTCCCAGTACTTTTTTGAACCGGGATGGATCTGTCGAAATGCTGTCTCCGCATTCTCAACAATCACAGTATCTCCCACTTCCACTTCTTCCGGCATTTTTTCGGGATTGTTGTAAGTAAAATATCTGATGTAATAGGCTTCCAGCCTGGCATCTTCCTCACTATACAGACTAAGACAATAATCGTTGGGATATAATCTGCCCCAGGCATATCCCCCCATATCGTTATGGAACTCCACGCCAACCACTTCATTGTATCTTGGTAGGAAAAGCAATGGCATCCTGTGAAACAACCGGTCTACCCCCGGTTCTTCCAGATTATAATGGTACACATAAATTGCCTCCTGGTGATCCAGATCATCGGGCAGGAAAATATCATTCACATCCGGAATCAGTTCATGGGGTCCCTCATTAATAAGAGTAGTTGCCAGGCTTGCTGCCTCTGTCCAATCCTGCTGGAACATAGCTACTTTCGCCTTGATATGCATTGCAACTGCTTTGGTGTATCTTCCGGGTTGACTGGTAGTCCAGTCAAGCATGGAAATTGCATCCTCAAGATCACTATTGATCAATGCGTAAACATCCGCTGGGTCTGCAGGTTCAAATGTCCGATCAAGCGTAGTGGTAGGTTCTGTTGTTAGATAAATATTATCAAATAATCTGAACAGGAAAAAATATGCGTGTGCCCTCGCAGCCTTTGCCTGGCCTACAATGAAATTATAATCTTCCTCGGTCATCTCCAGCTGGCCTGCATAATATATAATTGAATTACATCTTTCCACAATTTCGTAGTGGTGGGTCCAGTTGAATGCTACCACACTGTTGCTGGGACTCATGTTATTGTCGTATTTTGCAGCACCGGCATCACCTGAGGTCCGGTATACGGTCAGGTCGGTTCCACACATAATGGAAAATGCATCTCTTCCTTCAGCGTGGTTCGAGTAAAATGTTTTTTCATGATGATATATACCGATGAGACCTGATTTCAAACCCTGTACATTGGTATAGATCCTATCCGAGGTCAAATCGGTAATCGCCTTTTCGTCCAGGAAATCCGAACAGGAAGAGACTATACTAAGGATTGTTATCAGACTTATATGTTTAATTTTCATGATATCAGTAATTAAAATGTTACACTTAATCCCACGGTATAATTCTTACCCTCAGGGTATGATTCAGGATCAGCCTCCGGACTGTAGGACATATAATCGGTGATTGTAAGCAGGTTTGTCCCGGTGGCATAGACTTTCATGTTCCCGATACCGAGCCGGTTACATACCTGTTGTGGAATGTTGTATGCAAGCGTAAGGGTTCGAAGCCTGAAGTAGCTCGCATTCTGGTATCCATAAGCCGATTTATAATTCGATTGGGTACCGTCCACGTAAACCCTGGGATATGTTTGTGATGGATTTTCAGGTGTCCAGTAATCCATCTTTATGGCATTGAATGCAGCCTTTGCTGCCCCATAATTTCCATTGACCACATATTCATTGTACCTTACACCTCCAACCAGGAGATTAGCCACTGCCTGAATTTCGAATCCTTTGTAACGAAAATTAGTTCCCAGCGTTCCGTACCAGTCCGGATCCCTGTAATATAAAATCCTGTCATCTTCTGCAGTAATTGTGGTGTCATTGTTCATGTCTGCAAGCTTCACATCACCTGGCCGGGATGAAGGCATTAGTGAGTTATCCTCTTCCAACTGCCAGATCCCGTCGAATTGATAGTAATAATAAACATTGACTGGCTCACCAATGAACCAGCGATTTGCAATATCATTCACTGGGTTCCCTTCTGCATCCACTGATCCGTCAATTTCTATGATTTCATTTTTATTTCTTGAAACAGACATATTCACTGACCAGCTAATGTCCGATCTACTGATGATGTATGTATTCAACATCACCTCCATACCCCTGTTCCTGGTCTTACCCAGATTTGTCATAATCCTGTTAAACCCGTACGCGGTGGGGATCTGCTTGTTCACAAGTAAATCGCTCGTATTGGAAACATAGTACTCAACTGTACCGCTGATCCTCCCCTTAAAAAATCCAAAATCCAGCCCGGTATTAAAGGTGGTGGTTGTTTCCCATTTCAGATCGGCATTGGGGAAATCGCTTAATCCCGGAAGGTAACCCAACATGGTTTCACCAGACCCAAATGTATATGCGAGGGGTTCGGTTAATGCCTGGGTCTGGTAAGGTGAAATCGCTTCATTTCCAATGGTACCATAACTTACTCTCAATTTCAGGTTATTAATGGACTGAACCCCTTCCATGAAGTCTTCCTTATCAATTCTCCAGCCAAAGGAAGCAGAAGGGAATATACCGTATTTATTATTTGCTCCAAATACAGAAGAGCCGTCGATACGTGTTGAAGCAGAGAATAAGTAACGGTCCTTCAGATTGTAACGGACCCTCCCCATATAGGAGATCATTCTCCTGGACCATGCAGAAGTACCGGGCGAGAACAATTCAGTTCCGTCGCCAATACCATAGGCTCCCAATATATCGGTATTGAAATTCTGCGTACTGGTTGAAATGCTTGACCTTTCCCTGTGATTAACACTTTGCATAAGGGTAACATCAAAATAATGATCTGGTGTGATCTGCCTGCTATAAGTTAAAATATGCTCCACCAGGTACTCAAAGTCATTTGAATTCCCAACTGTAGCTTCTCCACCCAGTCCGCCTGCAACAGCAAACTGTCTTCCTTTTTCGTGCTGGGTTGACAAATATTCGTTATCAACTGAATTCCTGATCTGGGTACTAGCGTTTAACCGGTAATTGAAATTTTTAAGGAATTTAATATCGGTAAAAACATTCAGCAATAATTTGTTCCTTGTAATGGTACGATCGCTCTCCTGATTATTAAACAGCGGGTTCCTGTGACGATCATCCAATGTTGGATAAAGCTGAAGATCCCCGTTCTCATCCCATGGCTGAGCCAACGGGGGCAGGTAAAGATAATCGTAATAGGCAGCGCTGGCTTCCTGGGACTGGACTGATCTTGACAGGTAGGTATTTCCTCCAAAGCTTAACCATTTGTTGGCCTTCTGATCAAAATTAAGCCTGAAATTACCTCGCTTGAAACCAGATTCAGGTCGTAAACCGTCCTGATCGAAGTATCCGAATGATGTGGCGATCCGGGTATCCTCATCACCGCCCCTGATGCTCAGGTTATGCTGCTGCATCATGGCGTTATTGATCACCAGGTCTTCCCAATTGATATATTCACCATTTTCATATGCTTCCAGCATTACTGCATCCAGAATTACATTGGATGGAAAGTACTCACGCCAGTTTGCCATGGTGTCGAGCGGGGCATAAGAAAGGGCGGCGTCGGAACGAAAACCTTGTGTACGATATTCGTACCATTCATCTCCGTCATATACTTTGAAATTTTTCCAAATTGTCTGCAAAGTTGATGAAGCATCGTAAGATACCTGCATCTCTCCTGAACTTCCTCTTTTGGTGGTCAGAAGAATCACCCCGTTAGACGCTCTTGCCCCGTAAATCGACTGTGCAGAAGCATCCTTGAGCACTTCCACGGATTCGATATCCCTTGCATTGAGATCGTTGATATCCGACACTGGTATGCCATCCACAATATAAAGCGGGGCATTACTCCCTGAGAGTGATTTACGACCCCTGATAATTATGTTGGAATATCCACCGGGCCTTGCATTACCAAGGGTTACCTCCACCCCGGCTGCGTTTCCCCGGATCATTTCAGCGATATTGGTGGTTGGAACAGCATTCATCACCTCCGGAGAAATGGAGGCCACTGATCCGGTCAGATCACTTTTCTTCTGAACCCCGTATCCAACAACCACTACTTCCTCCAGTCCAAGGTAATCCTCTTCCAAAAGGACTGTTAATTCAGTTTGTTGATCAACAGTTATCACTTTGTCGAGCAAACCGACAAATGAAAAACGTAGCAGTGAACCTTTTTCCGCTTCGATTGAAAATTCACCATTTGCTCCGGTGATTGTGCCATTACTGGTACCCACCTCCATGACAGCTACTCCCATAAGTCCATCCGGATCATCTGCAGTGGTAACCCTCCCGGTGATTTGAATCTGTTGTGCTAATACAAAGCCACTGATTAATAACAATGTAAGGACAGGTATAAGTTTTTTCATTCAGTTAGCGTTTAAAGTTTGAATATTACAAGAGGTAGATAAAAAAGAGGACCAAACTTACAAGAAAGACGAGCAGGACATACTGGTAGTATAAATATTTTTTCTGCCGTTTTTGCATGGGGCCATTTGTAAGTTTCAGTTAAAATTATAGAAGAATTTGGTTTGAATGGTTCTTAGATAGTTCAAGCAGGTTTGTCCATTGATTTATATTGTATAAACCAGGTGCCGGATCTATTATTTCAACTACTACAACCACATGTAAAGAAATTTACCCCAACAACTGAATGCAGCAGATATACTGTTAATTTACCTGTTTTCAGTAAGGGGCGGATCCTTTCTGAATTCAGTAGGTGTAACACCAAAATGTTTCCTGAAGCTTGTACTGAAATGTTTAGAATTGGAGAAACCTGAACTATAGGCAATTTCTGCAATCGACATATTACCGTTGATCAGTGCATTGGCAGCTTTTTTTAATTTACAGACTTTTACAAATTCCTGGATGGTGTATCCTGAAATGGACTTAATTTTTCGATATAGCACCGAACGGCTCATCCCCATCTCCCTTGAAACGGAGACAACATCCAGGGCCGATTCACCAGTGAGTTCTTCAACTACACCGATCAACTTATCAAGGAATTTTTCGTCCAGCCTGTTATTGGTAACTTCAGCGGGAACCAGTGTACTGAATCCACTGAACTTCCTTTTCAACAACTGACGTGATTCAATCATCTTCTTCACGGAGACCTTTAACAGATCGGGATTATAGGGCTTATTGATATAGGCGTCAACGCCTATCTCCATACCCTCAATCTGGGATTCTTCATCCGTTCTTGCTGTCAGTAAAATGACCGGAATATGAGATGTTGCGATATTGGATTTTAATTCTTTGGTTAATTCAATGCCATTCATCACAGGCATCATGAGATCGGTTATTACCAGTTCCGGGGCATATTTTACCGCCATTTGCAGCCCCTCTTCACCATTTCCGGCAGGTACAATGTTAAATTCCTGTTCCAGTTGGTCCCTGATCAGGTCGACCACTGAAGGGTTGTCCTCCACCACCAGAATTGTCGGCTTAGACAGCTCAATCTGGATACCTGAATCGTGAATTCTGGTCATCAATTCATTGTTAATATCCTCACTGTCGATTTTCAGCGTGTATCCCTGGGGGTGCTCCTTCGCTTTTTCCTCCTTCGAGAGATGACTGTCGCCCACAGGCAGTTCCACCGTAAACACGGTCTCAACGTCTAGATTACTTTTCACTGAGATTCGTCCATGATGAAGTTCCACCAGTTTTTTGCTGTATGCCAAACCGATACCCGATCCCCTTTGAATTTGATAATGCTTCCCTTCCAATAGTTTTTCAGCCTGGTAAAACCGCTCGAAAACCAGGTCAATGTCTTCATCGGAAATTCCTTCCCCTGTATTTCTTACCCTGATCTGAACAAAGTCCGATTCGCTCTTTAACGGTTCAACTTGCCTTACATCATCCTGTATATTCAGAGCTTGAGTAGGATCTTTCAATACGATACTTATATCGATTTCTCCTCCGTCATCCGTAAACTTAAATGCATTGGAGAGGAGGTTGAACATAACTTTCTCAATTTTTGCGGGGTCAAACCAAACATTGGGAACAGAAGCCGGAACATGGAACCTGAATCTGATATTCCTGTTATCGGCAACATCGTTGTAATTGGATTTGATATTTTGGAGGAACTCAACAATATTCAAATGCTCGGCTGCCAGGCTGGCCAAACCACTTTCTGCCTTTCTAAAATCCAGTAATTCAGTGATAAGACGCAGTAGCCGGTTTACATTCTGACCAATTATCCTGGTTGCATCCTCTCTCTTTTTTTCATCACTTTGGGTCAATAGTTTATGCAAGTGCCCGCGTATTAGTGTCAGGGGGGTCCTGAATTCATGGGACACGTTGGTAAAAAAACGAAGCTTCATCTGGTTCAGCTCTTCAGTATGCTTTTTCTCCCTGCGCTGCATCTCAAGTTCGTTACGAACATTGATCCATCTGATTGTATTGGCCCTGAAAAGAAGCAACAAGACGATAAGCAACACCCCATAAATGACATACGCCACTGCCGTTTTCCAGGGAGGTGGCTTTACTCGAATATTTAGAGAGGCCGGCTCTCCGGATTCCAGCCCTTCGCTATTGACCGCTTTTACCCTGAAGACATATTTTCCCGGATCCAGGTTTGTGAAAGTAGCTGACCTGTTGTCCGAATACTCACTCCAATCTTTATCAAAGCCCTCCAGGAAGGTTGAATACTTTGATTTTCTGGCATTGATGAAACCGATCACCGAGAAGTGAATGGAAACATTGTTTTGTTTATGTTTCAGCACAATTGATTCCTGGAGAAACAACTGTTTACTGAGCGGACTTTGATTTTCTCCAATAATTGCCGGCTTATTGTAAAGGTATAGGTCGGTAAGCAGCAGGTGTGGTCTGCTAATATTACTTACCAGGCTATCAGGGTAAAATGTATTCAGACCCTCCGGTCCCCCGATATAAATTTTCCGGTCGGATGTAATCAATCCGGTATTGGGATAGAACTCGTTTCCCTGCAGTCCGTCTGCCTCCGTAAATACCCGCAAATGATCTTCATTGGGATAATAATCCACGAGTCCTTTGTTTGTAGTAATCCAGTAATGTCCGTGATGATCCTTGATTACACAGTTTATCACGTTATCAGGTAACCCGTCAGCAGTACTTAAAAATTCAAGTTCATTGGTTTCAGGATCAAGAATATTAATCCCACCGCCTTCGGTCCCGATCCATAATTTTCCATCATCATTTTCGAAGATCGAGATGATACGGTTATTTGTAAGTGAATTGAGATCGTTTGCCGAACTCTGATATGTACGGAATACCTCGTCACCGTGGAACAAAGCATTCAATCCGTTATTTGTACCTATCCATAACCTTCCCTTACTGTCCTCATACAAAACCTTCACTCCGTTATCCAATAAATTAGAGTCTCCCGTCTGATATCGTTTCAATGTGTCCTTTTTAAGGTCATAACCATACAATCCCCCCATGCTTGCGATCCATATCACATCATTCCGGGTCAAGACCATATCATAAATATGGCTTTGTTGCAGAGAACCATTTTTATCATCGGGGTGATCAAATTTTCTGATCTCATAGGTGTCCAGATCCAGTATATTGATACCTCCAGAAAATGTTCCTACCCAAAGATTCCCCCTTCCATCATCCATCAGACTCATTATGGTATTTGAACTCAGGGAAGACTTCCTGCTATCCTTGTCTGTGATGAAAATTCTGAACTGCCCGGTTTCCGGTTTGAATAAATTTAATCCGCCTTTTGTACCGATCCATAACTGATCCCTGCTGTCAAGAAATATGGTCCTGACATTATTTTCCGACAGACTATTGGGATTGTTCACTTCATGGCGAACCGGTAAAAATTTGCGGTCATATTTGCTGTAAAAATTTATTCCACCCGCATAGTTACCGATCCACATGTTGTTGTGCCGATCGAGAAATACTGTATACACACTATTGTTACTCAAGGTATTAGCATCATTCACATCCATCTGATTGACAGACATTTTATAGCTATCCGGGTCCATGATAATCAGTCCGCCCCCATCGCTACCGATGAGTATATCTCCATCTTCATTCAATTTTAAATCTCTGATTAGGTTGTCCGGCAAAGCGGAATTATCTGAGTTAATGAAGGTAAAATCTCCGCTCTTCTTATTCAATTCTATAATGCCTTCCCCGTCCGTTGCCACATAAATGACTTCTTCTGAATAATCCAGTAGTACCTGGGGACGGGTTCTGAGATCGGTTTCTCGTTTCAACACAACCTGCATTTTACCGGAATTCAAATTATACCGGACGAGACCATCGTATGATCCGATCCACAAAGTACTGTCATTCTCCAGCAACAAACATTTTATTCGTGAGATGGAAAAATCATGTGGCTCCACAATATCAGGCTGAACCATCATCAGTGAATCTCCTGACCTCTTGCACAGGTACAATCCACCACCGTTAGTTCCGAACCAAATATTTCCCTGACTGTCGCCGGTAATTGCCTGCACATTATTTTTGCTAAGTGCCTTTGTATCAACAGGGTCAAGGATATGACTTATAAAAATATCACGGTTCTGATCATACAGTGCAATTCCCCCATTATAAGTGCCTATCCATAAACGGCCAAAGACATCTATATATATGGCGTTAATGTGGGAGCTTTTAAGTCCCCCCGTGAACTGGTCATAGATCCTGAACTGCGAGCCGTCAAAACGGTTCAGTCCGTTACGGGTACCTATCCATATAAAGCCGAAGTCATCCTCAATAAATGAATAGACAATATTGGAAGAGAGTCCTTCCTGGGTGGTTATATGACGGAAAACAATCTCATTTACCCTGCTCATCAGGTACGGATTGCCAAACCACATGAGCAGGAAAGTAAGAAAGAGACGTATCCGCATTATATTACCTCTCCTGTTTGTCATCTGAAGTAAATCGGTATTACCGGACCCTTAATATAAAAAGATTATTTCAGAATAAACGGTTCAGATAATTCTTCCTTGTTTTCATTGACAATTCTAATAAAATAATTCCCAGGAACCAATCTGAATTCTTGCCCGTAAAGAACGAAATTTATTTTTTCATCATCCACATTTTCCTGTCCAATTGCTACAATTTTTCCGGCAGTATTTAAAATTTGCCAATTTACCTGTTCCCCGGCAATATTATCGACACTTACATTGATCAGACCCGAAGCTGGGTTTGGAAAAATTTTTACCCTTCTTTTTAACATATAAGGGTCTGAAAATGTATTCAGAGTCTGATGAACTCCGATGTTTATGTGATCATGTACCGGGTTACCATAAAAATCCATATCAGGCATCCCTTCAAGCTGTAACCCCGTGTTTTTCAACGGGGAGTTATCTTCTAACTTAAATCCCTCCAAAGAATTGATATCCGAAGCGATGCCCGGATTCGTAAACCCGGGGTTGGCAATCACTTTTGCAGGATCAAAAGGTTCATTGGAAGCATGGTTTCCAAAAAATGCATTGTTACTGAAAATATTGTTTCTTGAACTGCCAAAATCAAACGATGGGTTTAATCCCAGGTGATAAAATGCATTGTTGTGATAATACGAACCGTCGGCCGATGCTCCGGACCAACTGCCATGATATGCGACGATTATATCCGAAAGATGTTCACCGGTATAAAATACATTGTTATAGACGGAAATGTTGGTAAGCCTCCCTGATGTTTTGATAATATGGTCTTTGTTGTCGGCTAAAATATTATAGCGTATGATCGTTCCCTCATTAAATCTCGGCACCGACGTATTACCTCCGGCACCACCGGTTGCTACAACGCCTCCGTAGCCGTTGTGGTGCAGGTAATTGTATTGAATGATGGTATGTTTTGTACGGAAATCGCTGTCAATTCCCCTTGCATCGGTATCTCCTTCATTGTACACGGTATAACTGGCTTCATTAAACTGAAAAATGGCACTGTCTGTATTAAAGCAGAAGGCAGCATTTCCACTAAGCACAGTTGCGCAATTATAAAAATAGTTGTACTCAATCAATGGTTTATCTGCCAACCTGATAATCAATCCGTTGCCCTCAATGTTTTCAATCCGGTTATTCCTCAGTACCATGTTTTTAGAAGGGATCCAGTTGTCGTATGTATCCGGTCCAATCAGGTCACCGAATTCCGAATCGGGTCCGCGTCTCTCCCATGTGGAGGCATTGCTGATACCTGTTCTTCCAAGGTCATAAAAATGACAATTCTCAATAATCACAGAATCAAACCATGTGGAAATAACATCACCTGTAATCTCCATAAACAGCCCTCCAAAATCCTTGCTTTTCTCACTAAATGATTGGTCGGATGATACCTGTGAATTAATATCATGAACCTTCAGGTTCCTGAATACAAAATGCTTCACCGCTCCCATTTCGTGTGCGTACACGTAAATCCCGCGTTTATATACACCCGACATACCTTCCTCTACTTGCTCGTAATTCCGGATCTCTATTCCGTCCATCTCCCAGTAACTAATATTATCAAAGGTGACTGTATTACTTAGATAGGTTCCCGGACCATTCAGTACCGGTAGTTCCCCTTCTCCGTAATTCCCGAGCACATTGGGATTTCCAGCCCTTCCCGATCCACGGAGGAACAAAGAGCCCGTCCATGTTTCACCCCTTTTCAGGTAAATATGACTACCTGGGAGAAAACGAGTTCTATTGATTTTGTCCAGGGTTTTCCAGGCGCTCTGTTCACTGTTTCCATTGTTCAGGTCATCTCCAACTGTAGCATCAACATAATAATCATACCGCTCTGAAAGCCCCGCTGTCGTTACACTGACAACATTGGATGCATCTGAATATCCCAGTCCGTTAAATGCCACAACGCGAAAATGATACGTGGTTTCTGGCAACAGGTTTTCCAGGGAGAGGTAAGTCATATTCGCTGCAACAAAACTGTCCTGTTCAAAATTTATTCCATCCAAACTTTTCTCCAGGATAAACCCCGATTCCTCTAACGAATTGTCTGTCCATGTAAATTCAACCTGCATTGGTGTAAGCTTTGTTGCCACCAGTTCACCTGGTGGATCGGGAATCATTGTAGCCTCAGAAATTATCAACGCCGGGATATTAGCTCCTGCCTCTTTGGAGCTGAACCGTACATGCTGGTTTGCAATAAATGGATCCATAATTCCCAATGAGAGGGTATCGTTATAGTCATTCTGCAACAAGTATGTGGTCAGGTCAACCGTAAACCACGTGCCTTCAGAGGACTTATCGATCTCAACAGTAGAAATCAATGTTCCCATGGCCGGTGCATTGTTCCAGGTGATGCTATTTTCATCCCATTCCCCGGGCACCTCGTAAATGCCAAACTGGAACGTATTATTCACATATTCGGCAAACAGTTTAAGTTCCACACTGAGAATCCCGATGGATGAGAGCACCGATACGTCGAATTTAAGATATCCCCTCCTGCTGTATGTATCGTTCGTGGGACTGCTTTTCACATAGATCATCGATTCTGTGCCAAAGTTGTCGTTAGCATTACTCCCTCCCTGTACAAATGCATCTTCCAATAATACCGGTGTCTGAGCTGCAACTACCAGGTTGAAAAATATAAATAGTACTGTTACTAATCTGAATTTCATGTGTTTTGTCTTTAAATGGTTCCGGGTACAATGGTACTTCAATGAATTATTTCAATCTTCCTTAAAAATAACTTACATCCAGTAATTCAGTTACCTGGTATGGAAAGAGGTCTCCAGGAGCACAAGTTTACGGCTTGCCACATAGGAAATCTTTAATCGTGAATCTTCCGCGTCAAACTGGTCTTCTATTACTCTCACTTCCCCCGGCTCCAATATTTTGGTTCCCAGCAGGAGCTCATTGCAGTAAACTTTGATTTCAAGAGCGGTATCTGCCGGATTCCAAACCTTGTTGGCGATGAGGTTCGTCCCTGGTGTAACTGTACACCAGAATGATCCTTCGCCGGGTGAATCATCATTATTGGAAGGTCTTGCAACACCACCGAAACCATCATGATGATATGGGCCAAATACCCTTCTGCCATAAGGAACATACTGAATACCGGCCCGGTTGTTCCATCCCCCTGGTTTCTCCGCAAACTGGTGGCCCAATTCATTGACAATAATCTCCTTCTCCCTGTAACTTCCGGTCAATACCGGACTAGTATTCAACATCAAACCACTGTAAATACCTGTCAGCATTCCCTTCTCAGAGTCATAATCCCCCCATTTAACCAGGTAATTAATGTGGGTATGGAGAGGGTAAAGTATATCTCCTCCAGCATATTCAATAAGATTTACCAAGGTTCTGGCAGCCACCGGATCAACGGACGTTCTCAAACAAAGATCCAGACCGCTGACAATGACTCGCTCACTTCCTGTGTCAAATTCGGCTAGCGCGATACCTTCCAGCCCTACACTGTAATTTGCCAGGATTGAAGTCGAGCCCATATCCTGCTTGTTTTTCAGGACAAAACCTGATTTTACCGGGTAAATTTCGGGCATACCCGGCATCGATTCGTTCCAGCCGGTATAATCCGACCACCTTTCCAGCATAAACCTTTCTATATTCTTGAATACAGGATGATCCGGCTTCTCCATATTCAGATGATAACCATTTCCCGAAGGTCTTAAGGGAGGTGGATAAGATGGATCATCCACATCCATTTTGGGAAATCTAAGTTTAACGGGTAAAAAGCGGTTAAGTAGCTCTTCATGGTCCGGATTTTGCCTCAGGCAGAGCAGTCTGCCGCCATTTTCTATGAATTTCCTGATCACCATGATCTTCGACTCATCCAACTCCCCTGCGGTATTCTCTCCGATGATGAGGGTCCATTTGATATCTGGAACTTCGGTAAGCCTGGTTAATGAATACCCGGTTTTTAAGAGATCGAAGGAAGCTGCAGTTGAACCATTGGGGTCGAACAATTGAACATTTTTTATGGTAACCTGCTTTCCCTGTGCAAAAATTTCATCTGCAATAAATATTTCCTCCTGGTTCACACTGATCTTCCTGCCATTATTTTTTAATGTACCCAGCACAACATATTTTCCTGAGGGAAGATTTTCCGGCAAACTAAACCGAACTGGTACTTTTCGCGTCTCGTAATATGGCACTTCCGGAATTCGGACGGACCTGGTCAGCCATGTCCGTCCCGTTTCGTCCCTTAATTCAACCTCCATCAAGCCGGCCGAAAGCGTTGAAAAATCTTCCGAATCGTTTACGATGTGTGCCCACATCTCAACATCATTTCCCGCATAATTATTATATTTCCAGGACTCCCAGCTCAGAAGAACCGGCTGGTAGGAGCGTTCTACCTGGGCAAATGCCGGTTTCGGATCCATATCCTGAAAATTCTCAACGGTGTGCCAGTTGTAGAATAGGATAGTAAATGGGAAGACCCCTGATAATTCAGGATTAATCGGTCTGAGCCTGCGAAAGAGTTCGGTGGCATTGCGTAAGGTTTTAGCCTGGTGCCGGTCGGCAAGCCCGGCCTGAAGATCCTGTGAGGCATGTCCCGTCCAACACATTTGCGAAACAGGGTTCTTGTGTGCCGGAGTCAGGTTGTACCTGCCATCGGGACCTGTATAATTGCCTACGCATTCTGTAAAGGTGATGGGCTGAACTTTATCAGGAAAAGTAATACTGTCGTAATCACGTAAATGCAGGTAGGTATATGGAGAAGAATAATACCAACCCCAATACCTGTGCAGGTCCTCAATATCACCGGATTTTCCGTAACCATAGCCGGCATTCCCGATAATCACCTTATTTGGATCCCATGATTTTATACCGGGATAGGCAAAATTTAAGAATGATAGCCATTTTTCAGCCGCTGTTCCAACATAGGAGACTTCATTGGTTAAGGCATAAATGACAAGAGATGGATGGTATGAAATGGGGCCAAGTTTGGTCTCTTTGTACCATTTTACTGAAGTTTCGTATGCAGGTGGTTCCGGAGGATGGAGACCGTTCACCCGTGAGGAATAGTTGCCCCCAAAGACCATCATTCCCAGTTCATCACAGACATCATACCATGTGTGGTCATCCGGGATCCTGATAATATTTACATGCATTCTTTTCAGGAAGCTTACATAATCGTAAGCGAATGTGCGTGACCGTTCAACTTCCGTCGGAATTCCCCGTCCGGGAGGATTGATAGCGATACCCCGGAGGAATACTGGTTTATCGTTGAGCCATATCCTGCCATCCCTGCTCTCAATGGAGCGGAAACCAATCCTGTTGTCCTGGATATATTTGTTAAATCGTTTGTCACTGTATATTTGCAACCGGTATAAAACAGGATTCTCAGTGAACCATAATTCCGGAGTGAGATTTTTCAGGACGTACCTTTTGCCATCCTCCATTTCGGCTGAGTGCACCGGTCCTGCATATAATTCCATGCCGGAACCATCATCTTTAAATATTTTCACATATAATGTGGAAGGGGTGTTTTCGAACGATGTCAGTTGAATATGATCCATCCCTGTACTGACCTTGAACAATTCGTGATTTTGACCATTGATGGTCGCTAATGAAAAAAACAAGCATAGCAGAAAAAACTGGTGACGAATATTCATGGGTGTATGGTTTAAATGTATAATAATGCAACTTTTCTTTGTTAATTTATTTTCATGTAACTGGTTGCTTGCCGGGTACGGCCCGGACACGGATGGCACTAAGGAGGGGCAAACCATCTACCGGCCTGAATTTAATGGTTATACCATTCCCGTTGCTCGCCCCAACTTTCAGCCGAATGATATTTCCTTCTACAGAAAGTGGATTCCTGCTGCGGGTAATTACCTGTATGGGAGGGGCATTCCCCGGTATGATCTCGAATACCCTGTTTTCCGATCTCATATCCGGCTCAGCAACCCAGCATTCCACCATGTAATTTCCGTCTGGCAGGTCAAACCTGTAACTTTCAGGCGCTTCCAGATATTGAAAATAGAGTGCCGGATCATCAGTATTAGTAAGCGCAATATCCTTTTGAAGCATCTTTCTATCCCCGCCTGTATATCCGTAACTTCCTCTGGTAAAAGGTTTATCAGGGAGCCAGGCCACGTCGTACCCCTTGTAATATTGTGCATTGGAACCGCAGTTAACAGCGATATCCACATCCTGAGATTCCATTTTTCTCAGGTCAGCCAGCAGGGAAACCACCGCGATTTCGATCTTGTCGGAGAATTTTTCATTCTCCGAAATTGCTTGTGCAGTAATTTCGTTGATTCCCTCTTCAAGATCAACCATCCATAAAGCTTTGCCTGTGAGATCCGGTTTTTTACTCCCCATCGTTCTGCCATTTACAAATAATTCTGCATCAGTACAATTGGTGTAAATTTTAAGGGGCTGTTCTGCCAAAACATCCTTCTTGTTTCTGGTCCCTGTTCGTAATTGCCATTCCCTGCTAGCGATATGGATAAAGGGTTCCTTACTCCAGTTAGCCTTGTAGAGATAATATACATCCTTGGGATTCCTGTCCCAGGACACCATCCCCTTCTGGTTCAGATGAGGAATTGATCCCCCTGTCCATGGTTGTGAAAAATCAAACTGGTTCCAGATGGCTACACCTGTCAGTTGGTCCAACGATTCAATTTGTGCAAGGTAAGATTCGTTGAATTCCTGTTGATACTGTACAGAAAAATCAAATCGTTCGGGATGCACCGCATTTAAATACGGGTCGGAGCCTGCCCCATATTCACTGACCAAAATCGCCTGGCCGGGAAAACGCATCAGGCTCTTCCTGATGGTTCCTGAAAAGTGACTGAATTCTCCTGAGTACCAGCCGGAATAAATATTCAGGCCCAGGACGTCAGAAATACCGGTGAGTCCGTATTTTTCGTAATCACGCGAACCATGAATAGCCATGGCCGTGAGCCTTGACGGATCCTCTGTGCGGATTGTACTGTCCAGGTTAACTGCCAGTTGCCTCACTAGCTCCGTGTATTCAGGATCAAATTGCACCGACATGCGCTGTGCATTGTTTCCCCAGAGGAAGATCTCATTCATACTGCCCCACATCACCACAGACGGATGGTTGAAATGTTGCCTGATCATTTCCTGCAACATTTCCATGGAATTTTCATAGAACCGGGTATCAGGCATGATGTAATTAACCAACGGGATCTCCTCCCATACCAGTAAACCGAGACTGTCACAGGCTCTCAGCACTGCCGGATCCTGTGGATAATGGGCAAGTCTGACAAAATTAGATCCCATCTTCCTGATATTCACAAGGTCCTTCACATGGTCTTCATTGCTCAGAGCCGAACCCTTTCCTTTAAAATCCTGGTGCCGGTTTGTTCCCTTTAAGAAAACTCTTTTTCCGTTCAGGTAAAATCCGCCATCCGGCTGAAGTGCAATGGTTCGGATACCCAAGGGAAAATCCAGGCGATCAAGCGAAACATCTGCCGTACTAATTACATAATCAACTGTATATAGATAGGGATGCTCCGGCGACCAAAGCATTGGTTGCTCAATTACGAGTGGTTCTGTTGATATTACTTCGGTTACTTCCGGTCCTACCCTGATAGAGCTGTTTTGAGTGGCGATTACCATTCCATTCTGGTCCCTTACGGCAATGGTAAGTTCCGCATCCACCTGATGGTAAAAATTGTTGCAGATCACGATCCGGGAACTCAGAGAGGCTGATTGATTGCTGACATCAGAAGTAAACAGGTATATTCCAGAGGATCCTTTATCGGACATGGAAAAATGGAGTGGTTCAGTAATTACAAGTTCCACATCCCTATATATTCCACCATACAGGGCAAATCCAACAGAAAGCGGGGGGATAAATGGATCGTGTGCATTAGAAACAGAAACTGCCAGCAGATTAGGCTCTTCACCTGTGCTTAAAAACCTGGTGATATCCATGGCAAATGCGGTATAGCCTCCCTGATGTCTTCCCGCAAACATTCCGTTAACGTACACGTCGGCCACCTGGTTGGCACCCTCGAACCGAAGATGAAACCTTTTCCCCTGTAGGGTATCCGGTATTATTATTTCTTTCCGGTACCATCCAATTCCCCTGAAATATCCGTCCTTGTCATCAAAAGGATCCACAGAGTTCCAGGTGTGCGGAAGGTCCGTTACCGCCCAGGTATCGTCAACGATTTTACGATTATAAGCAAATTCTGTACCTCCCTGGTGAAATTTCCAACCTTCATTCAGGTTAACTACCGATCTTTCGGAAGTGTATGATGGTATCACTTTTACCTGACCCGACAAAGGAAAGAGTGAACAGGCCATCAGAATCAGACTAATTGTGGAAGGAATGGAAATACTTCTATTTGCCGGATACTTCATATTATTTCAGATCTTATTTGATTTGGGCTAACTTTAATCAATTTTCATAGTTATCGGATAGACTGACCGCTCACACGATGCTCTCCTAAGTGCCTTAATTTTTTCTTCTATCAAATAAAACTAGTCCCGGTACATGCAAATCCTACCGGAAGGATATAGTTTAACCCTGACTATCCGGGGTTCACAAACATCATGTTATAATTTAATAAATTTCTTTGTCACTAACCTGTCTGTATAGTTTAATTGCAAAAAATAAATTCCGGAATTCAACTCCTCAATATTCAGATTACCATCCTGCAATTCTTTACTTGTAAATTGAATTAACCTGTTACCTTGCAACCCTATTACCTCTCCAGTAATTGTCGTACCTGATCCATTGACCCTCCCAAGGTTAAGAATATCCATTGCAGGATTCGGATAGAGGGTCATATTCCCCAAATTAGCCTGTTCAACGTTTTCAACCATGCGGAAATCCAATGATGCAAATTGATTTCCGCTTTCCACCGATAAGATTGAAACCGGATCATTCACAAACTGTGTTGATTTTAATACAAGGCTGATTTCAGATCCATCCGTCCATCGCTCCGGTGAAAATTTCGTGCTGATATCCCAACGAAATTCCCGGTAAGTTCCACCCGTGGAGATATGCTGCACATCCACAGGGGCATCACCACTCAGGAATGGCTGGTTCTGCCACACAAGACCCAACTCATCCCAGCTGATTTCCTTCGGGTCATAAACTCCTATATCTACAGAAGATCCGGACGAATTCGCGTGAACCACTAACTCAACTTTGTTAAACGCCTCCGGGGTCGCCCCTTGTGCGGGTTTAAATGCCAGGTAGGCAATCCTGTGATAATTATCTGTTGTCGAATATTTTACCAACAACTCGCTTTCTGTTCCAAAATTGGTTTCGTTATAATCACCTCCCCTGATATAGCTGTCTTTCACCGGGGCGTTCCATGGTAATTCAAACATAATAATATTCAGTGTATCAAAAATTACCATCTCATCTACGCTGGCACTCATTACCAGGCTCCCTTCACCCAACAATCCATCATTAAAATTAATATTCAATAACGATCCGCTTAATTCTGTGGTGAAAAGACCGCCGGAAGTTTCTGCTGCAATCTCATGGTTCAAAGCCCTGGACTCGTCTCCTTTCAGTTCAAAGACCAAATTCAGATCGATATTCAGATCGTGTGATCTGTATACTCTTCTGGTCCCCAGGGGCTTTTTCACAACTAGCCTGTAATCAAGTGCAATTCTGAATGAGTTGAGAGAGCCGGGAAGACCGTTGTTTTCAAGTAGTCCGTCGGTTGAAAAAACCTCAATTGAATCTCCGTCAAGGTTCTCTCCATTAAAAAAAACAGCCTTGTATCCTGCCTTGAGTTTAACGGAAGATATCTGCCCGGTATCCCCTAAAAGCATTGTGATCGTTGCTTGTGTATATTCGCCTACAGGCAAATAAAGCGGAGTTTTTTCAAAATTCGGCCCAATATAAATAGCAGCCTGTTTGCCTTCGGGTATGGGGGTCAGATAATTCCTCAATCCGTACATATCCTTTGTTATTTTGGTAAGGGAACTCTTCAGGGGAACATACCACGCTCCGTTTTCGTTAATGAATCCCTTGTTCACATACGGATTGATGTCATCCTGAAAACGGTGCCATTGTACGCCCACGCAACCCCTGCTTTCAAGCATTTTCAAGGTGAAATTTTCAAAATAAATGGCCCTGTCTGTTTGTTTTGGTACATTATTCCCGGCACCGCTTGCATTTGCCATTCCCACATCATAACCCTTTGCATAATATTCACTGATCAGAAATGGCTTGTTGCTCTCTCCGAGCCACATTTCGATATCGGTTGTCGCCGGTTCGTAAGGGCCATAGAAGTTAATACTGATTACATCCACATATTTACCTGCCTCCCTGAAGAGTGAGGGTTTGTATTTGGCGGCCCCGTGCAATCTGCTTCCCAGGTAAAGGAGATCGGGCGCCACTTCATCAATGGCTTCATGTACAATTCTGTAATAGGTGCCCATCAGGTAACCATGAAATTCTTCCCTATCTGTTTCATCTATAGTGTACCCTTCGCCCTTGCGTAAGATCATCCATTGGTGAGCCGCCAGGTAATTTGGATCCGAATCCTCCACAGCCAGAAAACGGTCGAGTAACTTTCCATAGGTGGTGTTATCATAGTTCGGTAGTTCATTGTCAGAAAATATCCCGATGCAATAGGGGTCGTTTGCCACTTGTGTGAGTTCCAGTGCCAGATTTTTAGCAAAAGTGACAAATTCAGCATCAAAAATTGCAATTACACCATCACTGTAAAGCTCCTTCGTACGCTGGGTAGTATTTTTATACCCCTGTAAAAATAAAAACCGTGTCACGTAGGGCATATCCGGGCCGGAAAAACTGTTGATATTGGAATAGGTTGACCAGTTTCCCAATGTATTGAATCCGGCCTTGATGAGATCATCCGGCATTTTGACATTTGGATAATAGGAATTTACCGAATTGGGGGCCACACTGAAGAAGGGGTGCCCTAACGGATCAATTAGGTACCAATAACCGTCAATTAGCTGGGTCCTGAACCTCCCCGTTGCTTCAACCTGTAACCCGGTCCAACCGAAATATTCATCCAATTGTGATGTGGTTGGTACATCACGGAGAATCTTTGCCAGAACAGTGTTTCCGGGAGTGGTACCAACACCTCCCATGGTATCTGCCAGGATAAACTCTGCTTCAATAATATCCGTGGATTGCTGAGCATATACCGGGTTTATGCCATATCCTGCAACTAAGAAGATTATTGACAAGATAACGGTTGAATTTGAAAATTGTATACTTTCCCTGTTCATTTTCAGATTTTAATTTCGTTGTTAACATGTGCAAGATCACCTGCATTCTGCCTGGACACATCTCTATTTCCAGTCTTATTCTCGCATCTCATAAAAACGATCTGAACTTCCCGCAGATGATGATTTTTCTAACCGTAAAGTTAATCCCCGGAAATTATAAGCGGTTATTTCCTGTGTCAATGAGGTTTCATTTTTGTTCATCCCGGCCATTCCAACTCTTTATCAGAGGGAATTATACGATTCCGGGAACAATCAGGAAACCGAAATGATCAAAAATAACACCTGTTAAACAAAACGTTTCCATATACTTGTATCCCCGATTAAAACCAATGGTATGAGAAAACATAACTGGCCCTATATATCATTCATCTTTCTCTTTTTGTCTGAAACGGTTGCGTTAACAGCATACACAAGCAACTCTGTATACTATGTAGACAAAATTGGTGGGAATGACCTGGCATCAGGATTATCTGAACAGGAGGCCTGGTCGAGCCTTGAAAAGGTAAATGAAACGACCTTTTCAGCGGGTGATACATTACTGTTCAAATCTGGTGAAACCTGGTCAGGCTCGCTCTCCCCTAAGGGTTCTGGAACATCTGAATTGCCCATTGTTATTGACAAATATGGATCCGGCAGCCTGCCACATTTCGATGGCCGTGGAATCATCAATCGCGGTGTACTCTATCTTGAGAACCAGTCGGGCTGGGAGATCAGTAACCTGGAGATTACCAACGATGCAGACTCGGGTGACATACGCCGTGGTGTTGAGATATGCGGCAGAAACGGTGGCCTCCTTTCGCATATCCATCTGAAGAACCTGCATGTCCACCATATCAAAGGTATTATTGGAAACAAAATGACACATAAACGCACAGGAGGCATTTTCTTCAGCGTCTATGCCAGCGATACCATTCCCACCCGCTTCGATGATATATTGATAGAAAATTGTACCATCAACGATTGCGAAAACCAGGGAATAGTTACTTCGGGCAATAATATTGCCTACCCTGATCCTTCATCGGAATTATGGCAACAAAGGAAATTTACCAATGTGGTAATCAGAAAAAATGTAATCTACAATATTTCAAAAAATGCGATGATCCTCCGCCTTCTGGATGGCGGACTGGTAGAACGTAACCTCTGTTATGCCACGGCAACAGGCACCACCGGCAATACAATTTTCACCAGGAGTTCAAGGAAGGTGATCCTTCAGTACAATGAGGGGTATGATAACCGTTCGCCCGATCATGACGGTTCACTGTATGATGCCGACCTGGAAAGTGTGGAATGTATCTTTCAGTATAGCTACAGTCACGATAATGCACACGGTTTGTACTGGCAATGCACTGTCCAGCAGGACCATGGAAATATTGTGAGGTATAATATCAGTCAGAACGATAAAGGCAGAATTTTTAATTTTAGTTATCCGTCGCAGGGGACAGAAGTGTATAACAACACGGTTTTTATAGGGGAACACCGCTCACCAGTGATTATTGGGGAAAAAACTTTGTATGGGGGTAAGAGAAATTACACATTTAAGAACAACCTGATCATCAACCGGAGCAGTAATGCATCCTATATATGGGTGGCAGATGAATTTATCGGGAAAAGGGATTTTTCCAATAACCTGTTCTATGGGAGTCACCCTGCCGGGGAGCCGGGTGGTCCGGGGAAGCTTATTGAGAATCCGCAACTTGAAGCTCCCGGTACAGGAGAAAACGGGCTGAACAGCCTGGAGGGTTACGCTCTTAAACCGAAATCGCCGTGTATAGATAATGGTGCATTAATATTAAATAACGGAGGGATGGATTTCTTTGGTAATCCGCTTGATGCAGGATCAGCAGATATCGGGGCATTTGAGTTCCGGGGAATTGTCGGTATGGATGATCATTTTGAAAACAGTAAAGGCACTGGCTTCTGTTATGATCAGTTGAATAATGAAATCCGTATGACTCTGCCCCTGGGGGTAACTTCTTCAGTACAAATTGATGTCGTAAACCTGCAGGGTAAAATATTAAATTCTACAGGACCACTTTTCGTTTCGGTGAATGATCGGAACCAAAACATACCTTTGCCAGATAAACTGCGGCCGGGTATTTACTTTGTTTATTTGCATGATAAAAATAAGTCCCTGGGAAACCACGCCTTTGTTGTTCTCTGATGATTTCTAAAATTTGTGTCTGTCCAAAATGGAATCGTAATAAAGT
Source organism: Bacteroidales bacterium (assembly GCA_040880545.1). Lineage (GTDB taxonomy): Bacteria > Bacteroidota > Bacteroidia > Bacteroidales > M55B112. The sequence continues at coordinate 34,964 of JBBDIE010000035.1, forward strand.
CTCAAATAAAGCACACTTAACTACGCTGCCTTTATTTGATGCTCCAAACACTCTTCCATATAGGGATGCTGTGGGAGGGCCATATTTTACCAAAAGAGCGTGTACCCCACAAACAGAATAAATAGACAGGCAAAAAAGAGGAACTTCTTTTCATCTGATCTCCCCGCTTATCCTTGTTTTACTAATCCCAGATAAGCATTAAAGTTAATTCCTGAAAACCGGTATTTGAAGTTATGATCTGAAAATGATTGAATTTACTGCCAGTATTGAATTACAGAAAATCCAGTGTGGTGATTGATTTATTTAATTTTATTAAACAAAAATTATTAAATACTGTTTTGTAGGAGTGAAGTTAAAGCGGAACATCTATATATTAAATTTTTACCTGGCTAACTTGTATCCAATTCATAATATTATAGGTTAATAAAAATTAACAAGTTACCTGGTTGTCAGCATATCAGGGTCCTGTGCTGATAATTGGTTTATCCCGGTTGGCCAATAAACCAACCCATCAGAAGAAGCCTGTACTTGGTAATCATTCCGCATTCTCTTCCCTTTTAATGCTTTTTATGAAACTTTACAGAACCAATGAATAAACAAAAGACTGCTTACTATTCCATCGTATTAAAGCAAATTGGAAATTTTCTTCTCTCAATGAGGTTAATGGCTGTTCTTATTATCACGCTGGCCGTCACACTGGCTGTCGCCACCTTTATTGAAAACGACTATGGAATAATAACCGCACGATCCAAAGTATATAATGCAGTCTGGTTCGAAATATTGCTGGCCCTGTTATTCATAAATTTAACCGGAAATATCCTAATAAGGAAGTTGTATCAAAGAAAAAAACTTACCATTTTCCTTTTCCATCTCGCTTTCAGTATCATACTTATCGGGGGATTTGTAACCAGGTACGTTGGAGAAGAAGGATACATGCACATCAGGGAAGGAGAGAAGTCGGACAGGATTATATCGGACAAAACCTATATTCAAATCGATGCAAAAAACGGTAGTTCTGAATTCTCCTACTCAAAACCTGTATTTTTCTCACCGGTCACTGCCCGGAAATTTTCAAAAAGCTTTGATGCAAATGGTCATACAGTAACCCTGAAAGTTGTTGACTATATCCCCAATGCAATTCAGGGGCTGATGCCAACGCAAAAAGGGACCCCGGTTTTGGAATTGATTACTCCGGATGCACAAAGAAGAAAAAGTCTGTTTTTTGAAGCAGGGGAAACAAAAAACATTGGAGCGTATTCTGTTTCATTTTATGATACTTTACAGGATTCGGACATTAAGATCTATGACAGGGAGGGTGAGTTGGTAATTCAATCGCGATATAACCTGGAAGTAACTGAGAAAAATACATGGAATGAAACGGTTTTAGAGAAAGAGGAAGTGCATTCGTTCACAGATAAAACACTTTACTCGATTGATGGAGTTGTCTTTGTTTTAAAAAACCAGTTACCTTCCGGAGAAATAGCATTAATACCTGGCAATGAACAAAACAATGAATCTGAGGGACCCGATGCCCTGGTTCTGGAAGCAAGCTCAGCGAATAATAGTCAACAGGTTGTTATCTGGGGGAAACAACATGCTGTAGGGGAATCAACCAATTTTGAATTCGAAGGCATTGATTTTACGGTTTCATACGGGGCGAAATTAAAAAAAATACCCTTTTCGCTTCAATTAACCGATTTCCGCGTTGAAAGGTATGCTGGGTCAAACAGCCCCTCCTTCTTTGAAAGCGAAGTAATTTTAATTGATCCTGACAGAGATATTTCCGAAAAGAGAAGGATATACATGAATAATATTTTAAAATACCAGGGGTACAGATTCTACCAGGCTTCCTACGACTCGGATGAAAAAGGAACTGTGCTTTCAGTAAACAATGACTTTGCCGGTACATTTTTCACCTACCTGGGTTATATTATGTTAACAATCGGAATGTTTCTAAGCCTGCTGAATAAAAACAGCAGGTTTAAAAAGCTGCTGAAATCTACATCGGTGGCTTCGATAATAATTCTCTTTTTCTTTCTTCCAAATCCAGTCCATGCATCGGAAAACTCATGGGAAAAGGAATGGGAAAATAATGTCATTGACGCAGCCCATGCACAAAAGTTTGGTGAACTACTGATTCAGGATAACGGTGGCAGGATCAAGCCAATAAATACACTGAGTTCGCAGGTATTAAGAAAAATTTCCAGGCAAACCGGATTTATGGGATTAACCCCTGATCAGGTTCTGTTGGGAATGATCCATAATCCCGATTACTGGCAACATGTGCCAATAATTAAAATATCACATGACGAGATTAAAAAAATACTGGATACAGAATCTGATTACATATCCTTCAACGATATTGTCCACAACAACCAGTCAGGCACTTACCCATTGGCACCGTATGTGGAGGAAGCAAACCAGAAAGAACCGGCCTACAGGTCAAAATTCGATAATGAGATCATTCGTTTAGATGAAAGGGTGAACATCTGTTTCGTGGTATTTACTACTTCCATAATTAAAATATTTCCTGCACCAAACGACAGTGAAGACAAATGGTATTCACCGGAAGAGATTCCCCAAATTCTTTCAGAAAAGGACTCCGCTTTTGTGTCAGGTCTTATGAAACTATATTTCGGGGAAATTAATAATTCGCTTGAAAACGGCGACTGGTCCAAACCAGATGAATACCTGGGGTATATAAAGATTTTTCAAGAAAAACATGGCGAACATATAATTCCAGCCGAATCAAAACAAAAACTTGAAGTATTTTATAACAGGCTCAACATTTTTGACAACTTAACATCACTCTACGGTTTGTTAGGTCTTATCTTACTTGTTCTCTATTTTGTTAATTTATTATCGAGGCTTGTCATTCCGCGTATCATATACAACATAGGGAGTTACCTGATCATATTACTTTTTACGGCGCATACGGCGGGACTTTTGGTTCGCTGGTACATTGCCGGCCATGCACCCTGGAGCAACGGGTATGAAGCCCTGACTTATATTGCATGGGCGATGGTTTTGGCAGGCATCCTGTTCTCCGGAAAATCACGAATTTCAATGCACGCACCGGTTATCATGGCATCTTTAATATTATATGTTGCACACCTGACCTGGATGGATCCGGAGATAACCCACCTTGTACCTGTACTGAAATCAGCCTGGCTGGGTATTCATGTCTCCATTATTACTGCAAGTTATGGGTTTTTTGCACTGGGCGCATTGCTGGCACTTCTCAATTTGATATTAATGAATTTTAAAACCAATAAAAACAAGCTGATAATAGACCGGGATATTGAGAAATTAACGGATATCATTGAGTTGACATTAATTGTTGGTTTGTATATGATGACGATCGGGACATTTTTAGGCGGCGTATGGGCCAATGAATCATGGGGACGCTACTGGGGTTGGGATCCGAAGGAGACCTGGGCACTGATTACCGTACTGGTATATGCTTTTATCGCACACATGAGAATGATACCGGGTTTGCAAGGTACTTTTAAGTTTAACCTGATGGCTCTGTTTGGATTTTCATCTGTAATTATGACTTTTTTTGGTGTAAACTTTTACCTGAGCGGACTGCATTCTTATGCGGCAGGAGATCCACTGCCAATACCCGATTTTATCTATTATACCATCACTATATTAACGGTAATTTCATTATTGGCCTATATCAACCATAGGAAAGTAGCCCGGTCAGATAGTTAGTCTGTCAATACAGTAGCGTGGCTGGATCATGCGTTCGTAATGTTATTCCCTTCGGTCATGAGCTCCTTCTGGTCGGTTCACCCGGTTCTGCGTTGTTGTAAAAATTAGGTATACAGGATACCACAGCTGATATATTTTGGATCATCTTTTTTATCCGTTTTTAATTATTTTTGCTCCACAGCCAAAGAACTCTTTGATTCATTAAGATTCCTTACCATTTATTCGATATTTTTTTATCTTTACCACCCCGACAATTAGAAATTTTAATCCAAAATTGTATCTTTAATTAATGTATCAGGTTGACCTGAGAATTGACGTATTATATGCCACTGATCAATTAATATATTTTAACCTGGCATGATGTCAACAGAGATACATTAAGGTTTTGGAGTAGGCTGTAACTTATTATTAACCATAAATCAAATTGATGAAAGGGAGACGAGTTATTAAAATTTCTGGGGCGAAATTAATAATATTACTTTCAGGGATTATATTTTTCGGTGAAACTAACGGATATTCAAACAATTACAATGAAAGTGCCTACGAAGAAAATGGACATAGCGGGGGACAAAAGCATTCCATAGAGAGAGGAAAAAGACTTTTCTTCGGCCTGGTTGCTACAGAATCCGGTAAGGCATTTGATTGCGTTTCCTGTCACAATATAAATATAATTGATACACTGAACTGGAATCCGTCTGCATTGGACATTGCCCTCAGCACCGCTGATCTTGACAGCCTGAGTTTTGCCAACTTGGTATTAAATCCGGTCACACCAAAATCTGTTGAGGCACATGAAGGGATATCACTGACAGGAGAGGAGCTACAATTCATAAGGGCATATATGGAAGATGTGGCACACACGGGGCTGGAAAAACCAAAGCCCGTGTTAGGCGGCATATTATTGTTTCTTGCTTTGACTGCGTTGTTTATTCTTGCCCTTACTGATCTGATCGTCATTAAATACATCAAAAAGAGTTACATCCACATGGTAATTCTGTTAATCACCTCCGTCTGGATTACAAAAATACTCGTTGAAGAAGGTTGGACCCTAGGTAAGTCTCAGGATTATGCCCCCCTTCAGCCCATTAAATTTTCGCATAAGGTACATGCCGGAGATCAGCAGATAGATTGCCAGTATTGTCACTCAGCAGCAGAATTCTCGAAAACGGCAGGTTTCCCAGCGGCTAATTTATGCCTGAATTGTCATATACTGGTCAGGGATGGCAGCAACTCGGGAAGATTTGAAATTAACAAGATCCACAATGCAGTTGATAGTATGAACCTCATTGAATGGATACGGATACACCGGTTGCCGGACCACGTTTTCTTCAGTCATGCACAACATGTTGGCGTTGCAAAATTGGATTGCCAGGAATGCCATGGCCCTGTCGAAGAGATGCACGTGGTAGGGCAATTCGCTGACTTGTCAATGGGCTGGTGCCTGGATTGTCACAGAACAAAAAAAGTTGACTTTCTGGAAAATGACTATTACGGAATGACCTTCGAGAGTTATCATGATAAGATTATTAGCGGTGAGATCGATTCAGTAACAGTTGCAGATTTAGGTGGAACAGATTGCATGAAATGCCACTATTGATTGTCATTGAACAATAATATCAAAAAGCGGTTAATAATTAAATAGTCGATAAAGAGGAAAGGTGCTGTTATATTTTTATTGATTTAATCTAATTTAAAATTGTTTTTCATGATACAAATTAATATCAACTAAGATTAAGCCTGATTTCCCAACAGTCGGGTTAGAAGAGAAAAAGCAAGTATAAATCTTTTTTCATAATAGAAACTTTCCAAGATTGAATGGATTTTGATTAAAATCCGTTAAATGCATCCAAATCATGCTTGGGAAGTGTAATAACTTTTAACAGAATGAAATACTGGAAGGATATTGATGATTTTAAAAATAATGATCAACATATTACTGAGCCCGTTAATTCCCATGAGGAAGATTTTTCGCTGTTTGATCTGATTGAAGATAAATCAACAGCCTCCCGGAGAGATTTTCTTAAAATTTTTGGCTTTAGTATCGCCAGCGCTTCAGTCCTTTCCAGTTGCGAAAAGCCGGTTACCAAAGCAATTCCTTATTTAATACAACCTGAAACAGTTATTCCCGGGAAATCCGATTATTATGCATCTACCTTTTATGATGGAGAGCAATATGGAAGTATACTGGTCAAGGTAAGTGACGGGAGGCCCATTAAAATAGAGGGCAATGATCTGTCCGGACTGTCGCACGGTGTAACTTCTCCTATTGTCCAGGCATCCGTTCTGGGCCTTTATGATGAGAACCGGATAAGACTACCGATGATAAAAGGGAAAGAGTCAACCTGGGAAGATGTGGATGCAGGGATCTTTGAGCAACTACAGGCCATAAAGGCCAGTGACGGAAAAATTGCACTGCTTTCATCCAGCATAATAAGTCCCTCAACATTTGAAGTAATAGACAGATTTAAAAAAGAATACCCGGGCGTGCAGCATATCATGTACGACCCTGTATCCGTTTCAGGGATTCTGGAATCACACGAAATAACTCATGGCGTACGTGCCATTCCCGGTTATCAATTTGACAAGGCCAGTGTAATTGTAAGCTTTAATGCCGATTTTCTTGGTAACTGGCTGGCCCCGATTGAATTTACCAGGGCATATATCTCCAGGCGAAAACTTGATGATGGTCAGAGAAGCATGTCGAGGCATATCCAGGTTGAAACCAATTTATCAATGACGGGGAGTAATGCCGATGAAAGGATAACAATAAGACCTTCCGAAGAAAAATTGGCTGTTGCACATCTCTACCATGAATTGTTAAGCTTGTCTGGTGAATCCACCGGGACCAGAATCCCCGAAATGGATCCTGGATTTAAATCGGTAGCTCAGGAATTGTATAAAAATAAGGGGCAATCTCTTGTGGTTAGCGGCTCCAATGATCCTGAAATTCAGATTTTAATAAATTCTATCAACCATTTGCTTGAGAATTACGGTCGTACACTTGACCTGAACGATCCATTACTTACCAAAAAGGGCAATGATAAGGAGTTGACCGCGTTAGTGGAAGAAATTAATTCGGGTGAGTTAGATGGGATTCTATTATATAATGTAAATCCGGCCTATGATTTCCCCATGGCTGACGAAATAAAAAAAGGAATTGAAAAGGTAGGGCTATCAGTTTCATTTTCAAACACGTGGGACGAGACTTCAGTTTTAGTTGATTATATTTGTCCGGACCATCATTATCTTGAATCATGGAATGACGCCAATCCCCGGGTAGGACATTACAGTTTATCCCAGCCTGTAATAAGGCCACTTTTTGAAACACGTCAGGCCCAGGATAGTCTGCTTAATTGGTGCGGTCAGGATAGTAACTTCCTGGATTTAGTTAAAGAATTCTGGAGTAACGAACTCTTTCCTTCAAGTACGGGACATTTAAATTTCACAGATTTCTGGAACCATTCACTCCAGGACGGTTTCTTTGAATCCGGTAAAAATATACGGTCCCAACATCCTCGTTTCAGGCCATATTCTTTAACCAGTATCCTTGAAAGTTTAAAGTCACCAGACAGTGAGCAGGTTGAAATCCATTTATATGAGAGCAACATTATAGGATCAGGAAAGCATACCAATAATCCCTGGTTACAGGAAACTCCGGATCCGATTTCGAAAATTTGCTGGGATAATTATGCTGCGGTTTCTCCGCAATTTGCGGAGGATCAGTTGCTGGAAACCGGAGATGTTATTTTGATCGATAATAAAATTGAGATACCGGTTCTCATCCAGCCGGGTCAAAAGTACGGGACAATTTCTATTGCTTTGGGATTCGGTAAGGAGGTAACCGGCAAAGCTGCAAAAGGTGTCGGTTCTAACGGTTATTCACTGATTGATATCCGGGAAGGGAAAAAGATTTACCATAGGATCGTAAATTTTGTAAAGACAGGCAGAAAGCATGAATTGGCCATAACACAATCCCATCATTCCATGGAGGGCAGGCCGATCATCAGGGAAGCCAATCTGGAAGCGTACCTGGAGGATCCTTCAGCCGGTAATGAAATGCGTAAAAATATCCTAAAGCATTTGGATTCCCCCTATCCTGAACACAAGTACGAAGGTCATCACTGGGGGATGGTGATCGACCTCAATTCCTGCATCGGATGCAACGCTTGCGTGGTAGCATGCACCTCAGAAAACAATGTACCTGTTGTAGGAAGGGAGGAGGTCAAAAAGTCGCGTGAAATGCACTGGATAAGGATCGACAGGTACTATTCGGGTGACCCGGAAAACCCCTCTGTGCTTCGCCAACCCGTCATGTGTCAGCATTGTGATAATGCGCCGTGCGAAAATGTTTGTCCAGTTGCCGCCACCACACATAGTTCAGAAGGACTAAACCAGATGACATATAACAGGTGTATCGGCACAAGGTATTGTAATAACAACTGTCCGTATAAAGTAAGGCGGTTTAACTGGTTCGATTACAACAAAGCGGATTCGTTGAAAAACAATACGCATGATGTGGCGGGGATGACACTGGACCTGCCCAGGATGGTATTGAACCCTGATGTTACCCTTAGAGCAAAAGGGGTGATGGAAAAATGCACCTTCTGTGTACAAAGGATTGAGGAAAAAAGGTTAAATGCCAAGCTTGAAAGCAGGAAGTTAATAGATGGCGAGATTAAAACTGCATGTCAGCAGGTTTGTCCGGCTCAGGCAATTGTTTTTGGTGATATGAACGACGAATCCAGTAAAGTATCAAAATTAATGAAGGATCAGAGGAATTATCATTTGCTTGAAGAACTCCATACGCTTCCCTCCGTTGGATATTTAACTAAAATAAAGAATACAACTGTTTAATAATTAAGTAACAACATTTATCCTGCCCATGTATGTTTCACCATTAAGAGAACCGCTGCTAAAAGGTGTAAAATCCTATCCGGGAGTAACTTCAGATATCGTAAGGCCCATTGAAGGAAAACCTGGTAAACTCTGGTACTTAGGCATTACCATTTCCAGCATAGCCCTTGTTCTCGGGCTCATTGCAATCATCTATACAATTTGGAAAGGAATTGGGGTGTGGGGCCTGAACCGCACCATTGGATGGGGCTGGGATATAACCAATTTCATATGGTGGGTGGGTATCGGCCATGCAGGCACCTTCATCTCCGCTATTCTGCTTCTGTTCAGGCAACGATGGCGCACGAGTATTAACCGTGCTGCCGAAGCCATGACGATTTTTGCAGTACTCTGTGCAGGATTGTTCCCCCTGATACACATGGGACGTATTCTTTACGGGTTTTTTATATTGCCCTATCCCAATCCCAGGGGACCACTGTGGGTAAATTTTAACTCCCCTTTACTCTGGGATGTTTTCGCTATTACTACTTATTTACTGGTTTCTTTGTTGTTCTGGTATGTAGGGTTATTACCAGATCTTGCCACAATACGTGATCGTGTAAAAACCAGGGTTAAAAAAACGGTCTACAGCATACTTTGTTTCGGCTGGACAGGATCTGCCAAACACTGGCAAAGACACGAGATTATGAGTTTAATCCTTGCCGGTTTGGCCACGCCCCTGGTA
>JBBDIE010000036.1:0-44003 GCA_040880545.1 Bacteroidales bacterium
AAGCAAACGCCCAGGTGGCGGAATTGGTAGACGCGCCAGGTTGAGGGCCTGGTGACCGTATTAGGTCGTGCAAGTTCGATTCTTGTCCTGGGCACAATTGCTAATGAAAAAGGCGAAAGCATGCATTGCTTTCGCCTTTTTTGATTTTTCCGGCCAGATTACTGGATCTCAATTTTATAGGTAACCGGGAGGCCGTCAGCGGTGATCCTCAGAATATACGTTCCCGGTGTATAGTTCTGTACATCCAGAATTGCTTCTGAATCTTTCTTATGGTCAATATCACGTCTGTACAACAATTTGTTTACAATGTCGTAAAGCTCAATAATAACCTCTTGTTCACCATCCATTTCAAATAAAATATTCAGATATTCCTTTACAGGATTAGGATATATTGTTATCCTATCTCTTAATAATTGAATATCTCTGTTTGAAACCAGTTCGGTAATTACTACAGAATCTGACCCGGTACATCCTTCTGCATCGGTCACTATAACACTGAATAAACCAAAGGCGTTAACTTCGTAGCTACTTTCGGTCGAATTATCCTGCCACAGGTAGGAGGCAAATCCGGAACCGGCATCTAATACATAGGGCAGATCATTGGTTTCAACAGTGTCGGCCCCACCAGCCAGAACAACAACCGGGTTCCCCCAAACAGATACCGTCTTATTCATGAGGTTGTTCGAGAAATCGGTGTCCTTATTGTATATGAGGGAGACAGAGACATCATAATCCTGTACAGCAGAGAAATCATAACCCTGTGTGAATGTAAGCTCGGTGGTTGCACCCGGTACCAATTCACTCTGGAGGTTGAAGTTCTCAAATATTGACGACTGACTGTTTACTGAGTAAGCCAGGGTAAGTGTTTCAGAGGTGGAAATATTAAAATACCCGTTGTTTCTGATTCCAATACTTACCTGGGCATTATTACCCAATTCACATGCTGACACTGGCGTAAGAACTGATAAGATTTCCAGATCCGGAATGTCAAATACTACAAATACACTGTCCTTGGATACACAGCCGTTTTCAGCTGTAACTGTCACGGAATACATTCCCGAACCCGGCTCGTTGATACTGAATAAAGTATCCGTACTTCCATCCTGCCACTCATAGGATGAATAGCCTCCCTGTACAGACAGGGTGACTGGTTCATTGGTATACAAGGTATCCTGGCCATTGTTTAATTCAATTTCAGGACCACCCCAGACATCCATCGTTGTAAAGAGGATATCATTGGTCTCAACGAGGTCAGCATCATATACGGTATACAAAACGAATTCATAATGTCCTGGTGTACTGAGATCTTCGGTTTGTGTAAAAGTATAATTGATTACTTCACCGCCTGCAAATGTCTCTGCCAGTGGTACTCCTTCAACAACAGCTTCTGCACCATTTATTGAGTAAGCAACATTCAGGTTTGCACCAGGTTCTATGCCAAAATTGCCATAGTTTCTAATTGCAACTTCTACTTGTTCCGCATCAGTCAGACTGCATGTAGTCGATGGGTATATCAGTGCCTCAATACCCACATCAGGTACCGCAAGCATGATCTGAACCTCTTCATATACAGAACACCCGTTAACATCGATTACGGTTACGTTGTAATTTCCGATTCCCGGTTCATCAATCGTAAAGGTTTGTCCTGTACTACCATCCTGCCATTTATAAGAAACAAATCCAGGTCCTGCATCCAGGGTATGTTCTGTGTCAGTAATGACCTGTGTGGGTTCACCCAGATCAACCACCGGTGTTTCGTATACTCCCAGGGAAGTAAAGGCCGTATCATTGGACGGTTTTGCATCGGCTGCAAATTGGATAAATATGGCCAAATCGTACCACTGACCTGTTATCACATTCTCTGAGGTGGAGAATGTCAGGTCTATCGTACCACCAACAGGCAGTTCCTCACTCAGAACAAAGGCTTCAGTTATCGGTAAACCTTCATTTACCGTGTAACCAAGCGTGAGCGTTTCTCCTGTTGAGATTGCCTGGTTACCGGCATTTCTGATCCTTGCGGCAATTGTGATTGAATTGGATAATTCACAAGCATTTACTGGTGAAAGTATCTTATCCAGGGCGAGATCAGCAGTATTTAGGGTTACATCAACCGTATCATAGCTTGCACATCCGTTGATATCACTTACACGTACAAAATAGGTACCGCTGCCTGCTTCTTCAATTACAAATTCTTCCAATTCTGAGCCATCCTGCCACAGATATTCATAATATCCCGGTCCTGGCGACAATATGTATTCAGCCGCAAAAACTGTAGTATCCGGGCCAAGATCAATATCGGGATATCCATGAACTTCGAGTGTATGGAACAAGGTGTCATTCGAATCAACCTGGTCCTTATCCTGCCAGGTATACAACTTCATCTGATAATCGCCAGTTGTTGAGAAATCATATACGCCGGTATAGGTGAAATTAAAGAATGCACCCGGTACAAATCTATCTGTCAGCACAATGGTATCCTCAAATACCAGTGCTTCATTAATTTCAGCAAATACGAAGATGGTATCTGTTATCTCCAAGGTATCTGTTCCAAAGTTATTGATGGTAATTTCAACCGGAAGTTGATCAGTCAGTTCACAGGCTGATGCAGGAGAGACGAGTTCACTGATTCCGATATCGGGTACTAATTGAAGCACATCTACGGTATCGTATGCCACACATCCCAGTAGATTTGTCACACGTACATGATAGTTGCCGAATGTACTGACATCGAAGATAGAATCTGTTGAGTTATCCTGCCACAGGTATGAATTTCCTGAGACTCCCGAATATGCTGCTAATAGAACGGTATCAGGTTGAGCTGTGGAAATGTCCGGACCCAACTCAAGTTCCGGTTTATTCACTTCTATAGTGGTTACAGCAGTATCATTGGCAACAGGACCGTAGAAATAGGGGTAAGGCTCAATGATATGAAGCCTCGCATCGTAAGATCCGTTTGAAGTGAAATCAAATTCGGAATTAAGTGCGAGATCCAATGTGTTTCCAGGTGCCAGAGTTTGAGTCAGTATGACTTGTTCTTCTGCTGTTTGAATGAAACCATCATCTCTTTCGATATGATAGGCAACGCGTATTGTGTCACCCGATTGCAACGTAATAATTCCGTGATTTCTGAATCTGACGTTGAAATTTTCCTGACCACTTAAATAGCAGGAAGTCACCGGTGAGATAATCTGATCAATACCTACATCGACCGGGGCATTCATGACCCCAACATCATCCACGGCTATTCCATTATATGCATTATTCGATTTATCGGTAAGGAACCTGAATTGAAACTGTACGTTATCCTGGTTGTGAACAGCCGCAGGCAGCAGGTGTTTCACAGTGGTCCACTGACCGGTCTGTCCGCTCCAGCCATCCTGACCCAATGCTTCAACATAATTGCCTGTATACCAGTTCCAATAGCTGTCATATCCGGAGATGTTTATGATAGGGTTCCATGTATCTCCGTCATCCAAAGAATAGTATAATGATGCACCATCCATACCATCTTCTGTATCCACCCATAAATCTGCATGGAAAACCGGGTTGTTTAGTCCGGTTAAGTCAAAGCTGGGAGATCGTAAATAGGCGGGAGATAGGTCCACAAGGTCCCCCGTTATGCTGAAATCATCAATGATCATTCCTTCTGCCACGAGTCCTCCTGCTGATGACTGGAAGAGTGAGAACCTGAAACTGAGTGTGCTGGTATATGTCAATGAGTCATCTATTGGGTATGAACTGACTACAAAGTCCTGGTCGGAGATGGCACCTTCGCTGTTTCTCCAAAGGACATACCAATTGATCCCTCCATCAGGACTTACTTCCAATTTAACTGAATCTCCTTCCATTACTTCGAACCACCTGGCGAAATTCACATTCACGTTACTGTAATTCTGCACATCAAATGCAGGAGACTCAGCGGTATAGGCGGTACCCTGGGTAATGCCATTTTCGTATTTGTAAAGGGAATCACCTAACCCAGATATATCGGTACCGATACAATAGTATCCCGAATAAGCGAAATAAGGGGGATACATGTTATTGGGTATCTGGCGTTCAAATTCACCCGTAAATGTCCAATCTTCTACCGATTCAAAATCATCCTCAAAAATTATCTGGTTTTGTTGGGAGATAACAGCCCCGTAAGATTGGCTTAGCCCGGTTACCCAGGCATTTGAACCGGAGCTGGCGCTATTTATTACAGTTCCTGTTGGGGATCCATGTTCCCAAAGATTGATTCCAAAGGAGCGCCAATAGCCGTCGTTGGTTTCAAAATTTTCCATGTGTGGAGGGGTGTGGGTAGGAACAGAATATAACTGGAATGAAATTTCTTCATTTCCCAAAAACTGGTCCCCGGGTAGAAATGTTTTGGCACGGATATCTGCATATAAACCGGGTGATGAAAAGTCGGCTGTGGATGCAAAGGTGTATGTTACAGATTCGCCCACAGGTATGTTATCCCTCATGTGGTTTACCGTCCAGTTAACTCCTCCGTCTAATGAGAATGCCACCGGAACCGGATCTGTGATTTCCGCTCCTCCGTAATTCGCAATCTTTACTTTCACCGAATCATTGGCTGTATGGCCACTACCGCTTTGGGGCATCAGCCACTCTGACACTCCCACATCTTTGGAGATAAATTCACCTGTAAGGTAAATTTCATCGATACTCCAGCCTGAATAGTTATTCACACCATCGGTAGGACCCAATTTAAACCTGAATTGTAACTGGTCGGTTCTTGAATAGGTGTCTGATATCATAAATTGTTCAAGTTCATACTGAAAATCACTGAGGTATGAATTATTTTCCCAGATTTTATTCCATGTTACACCGTTATCACTGCTAATTTCAAAGCTCGCTTTATCCCATACCTCAATATTGATATACCTGTAATAGAAAAGATTCAGGTTTTTATAATACTCAGCATCAATAACAGGTGAGACCGCCAGATAACTTGTGGCATCGGTAAGTCCGGGTTCATAATTGTAGGGGAATGTACCCAGGCCGGTAAGGTCTGTTCCAAGCACTTTGGATCCCCTATAGGCTTCAGAAGGATTGGGGTTACCGGGTGTCCCTCCGTTACCATCCGGAGTGGCCACTTCGAATTCACCAGTTAATGTCCAGTTATGTGAAGCCTCAAATCCCTGGCTGTAAATGGTTTTATAAATGGTTCTGCTGCCGTAAGGTGATTCATCGGTGACAGGCAGAATTGTATCTCCTGCCACAATATCGTTTGCCTTTACCATCACATCAAGGATATTCCCATAGACGGCATCAGGTTCTATATCGCATGCGAGCCACAGGTAGGAGAGTCCCCTGGGCAGATAGTGGTTTAACCCAGTAAAAGTTGCCGTCCCCGAAGTGAAGTCTGTCGAGGTTCCTACCAAACTGTCCGTATTGAATGTCTGTAGTATGGTACTGTATAATTTAACACTGTTGGGTGTAATATCACTATCAGATGTATTCAGTGAAGTAAACGTGATATCGTCCAGGGCAATGGAATCTGTATTTCCCAAAACCTTTAAATTCAAACGAATCAGCGGTACATCAACCGACCCGGTCGGCACATGGGCAGAAAAAGGCTGTTCAAATTCTATTTCACTGATATACATTGACTGGGAACCGGTTTCCTGAATGGTGATTTCATCAACACACGTACCATATCCCCACCTGGTATGACCCTCAAAAGCAACGTAATATGTCTCATTGGGATCCGGCAGGTATAATATTTGCTTTTCCCAGTCGTATACAGGATCAAGATATTCATGTAAAAGAATCCAGGGATCCTCAGCCCCGGTTTTATAATAGACGCGAAGAACATCCCAGCCAGCTGAGCCTTCAAAGGTCCAGGGGATCTGACACAGGTAAAAACTCAATTCCACATTCACACCTCCAAGCAGATCCATTTCAGGGGTGATGAGTTTTGTCCGCTCATTGTTGTTCCCTTGTTTGAAAAATATTGCATTATAGGTACCTGAATAAGCAGATGATGGATTCCGGGTGATATCCTCCTCGTCTGCAGGTACGAGCCAGTTATTGTCATTTGGGCTGTGTCCCCCATTTCGATATCTCCATGGTTCATTTCCCGATACCCCCTCTTCGGTCCATCCTTCTGGTTTAGTACCGTTTTCAAAGCCTTCGGTCAGGTAGATCTGTCCGGTAGAAACATTAATTGTAATAAATAAAATTACCGTACTAATTAGAAATCTGAGGGTATTCATGGAATTGTTTTATTAAATAAAAAATTTCAAAAATGAATGCAACTAAATCACATTATCCATAGTTTTACGTATAATTATAACAACAATGTCAAATTTAGGTTTTACATTCATGGTTAAATTTAAGAAAGAGATTACAAAGTATTTGTTAAAAGTCATCTTTTTCTTGACACTAATTGGGTATTCTTTCGTTGCATCAGCACAGATCGATACCGAATTTTGGTTTGTTGTGCCGGAACTTTCACACAGGGGCAATACTGGTGGGACTCCGGGTACATTCAGGATTGCAACGCTTGAATTGGAAGCAACAGTGACAATTGCCATGCCGGCAAATCGTTATAATGCCACCACGAATCCAACTGGTTTTCAGGATATAGTTTTAGACATCCCTGCAAATTCAACAGCCGCAGTGGATCTATCGTATCTGATCGATGTTGCTGCAAGTCCGGGAATAATAGGATTGGAAAACAAACCACTCGCCAACAGCGGAATTAACAATTACGGCCTGCAAATAACCGCGACAAATATGATCACGGCTTACTGGGAAGTGAATTACAGCTTTGGATCCGATCTCTGGACACTGAAAGGAACCAATGGTAAGGGGACATTGTTCTACACACCTTTTCAGACGGTTTATAACAATAGAAATATATTACCGCGTACTTATTCTGCCATTGACATTGTTGCCACCCAGGATAATACCACTGTAACTATTACGCTTCCCCCGGGAAAAGCTGCCAGTTACGGATTTTCGGTGCTTCCAATTCCGGCAGGAGGAACACATGTAGTTACGTTGAATGCAGGACAGACATTCTCACTGTTTCCAAGTAACTACAGTATATTTGGAGGGGATCGACTCGCAGGAACAAAGATTGAATCTGACCAGCCAATCAGTGTATCTGTAAAGGATGATGCAATTGCATCCGGGTCACAGGGACAGGATGTGGTAGGGGATCAGCTGGTTCCGGTGGATATTATTGGAGATAATTATATCGTACCTGAGATTAATAATCCCAATCATGTATATGTTCTCGCAACTGAAGACAATACGGAAATATATGCATACTATGCTGATGGTACGCCCATTGGCACTACTCCGTATGCAACCATTAATGCGGGCCAGCAGGCACTTGTTATTGTACCGGGAGGTTCCAAGTATGCCAGAATTACTTCAAGTCCCGATCCCTCCGTAACTGGGAAACCTTTTTATGTATGGCAAATGGGTCTTGAAAACCAAAGCCGGGGAGGTGCATTGGTACCTGCCATTGGATGTACAGGAAATACACAGCTCGCATTTACGCGGGCACGGGCGGATAACAAATTTTACTTTTTCCTTATCACGGAAAAAGGGAATGAAGATAAATTTTTGATAGATGGAGTACGGGATGACGGAATTATTAATCCGGGATCTTTCACTGAAATTGCCGGAAGCGGTGGGTATGTAGCACTGTTTACAAATTCCATTAATTCAAATACACTGGTACCGGGTCAACACCTGGTTGAAAATACAGGGGGCATATTTCACCTGGCAATATTGAATGGATTCCCGGGAGCCTCTCAGGGAAGCCTCTATTACGGGTATTATTCTGATTTTGGTAACCTGAATGTGGGTGCTACTGTTGCCGGCACTAACTCTGATGTAGTGCGTGCCTGTTTTGGGGACCCTGTTCAGTTATATGCCTTTGGAGGAACAAATTACCAATGGACTCCAGATACTTACCTGGATGACCCAACCTCTAATATGCCTACAGCTTATAACCTGCCCCAGGGTTCACATAGTTATTCAGTGGAGGTTTCAGGAAGTTGCGGAAGCGGTACCATTAACCTTTCGGTACTCATCTCATCACCTGTGGTTGGCCATTTTTCGACCGATGTATCATCAGGATGTTCTCCGCTTGAGATAGCGTTTGAAGATGAATCGTCTGGTGTCTATTCGTGGCAGTATGATCTTGGGGATGGATCCCCTTTAATCAGATATGATCTGGATGTTCTTACCCCAGTGGGACCGCCACCTGATCCGTTTGTCTTTACCAATACCTATACGAATACAACCAATTTGCCAATCATCGATACGGTTACACTACTTGTAAAAAATTCCAGTGGTTGTGCGGATATATACAGAAGGTCAATTGTTGTATTCCCGGAGATCAATTCCGATTTCTCAGTGGATGTTGATGACGGATGTCATCCGCTGGAAGTACAGTTTACCAATAATTCATCAGGAAACACAGGTACCTGGATGTGGGAATTTGGCGATGGAGGTTCTTCCATTGATTCCAATACCGTTCACGAGTATACCAATCTGTTTGGCCCTGATAATCTGATCTTTAATTCACGGCTGATCGCTACTTCGCCTTATCTGTGCAGGGATACTGCCTTCCATGATATTGTTGTACGACCTTATATAGAAGCTAATTTTGCCTATGATACGGTAGCTGCCTGCTCGCCCCATGAAATAATACTCTCCGATCAGTCAATAGGTGCAGACCAGTACCATTGGGATTTCGGTGATGGTACGATTTCAACTACCTCTTCTCCCAATTTTACCAAATTATATGTAAATAATACAGCCCTGCCTTTGACCTATACCATTACTCTGACGGTAGAGAATGATGAGGGTTGTACCGATCAGTTCCAGAGAGATGTGACGATTTATCCTAACGTGGATGCAGATTTTACTGCAGATCCGCTACAGGCATGTTCACCCGCAGAAATATTGTTCCAAAATAATTCCACAGGCGCAGCGAACTATATCTGGGACTTTGGTGATGGAGGTAGTTCAACCAGTTCTGATCCATTACACCTGTATGACCGAAACCTCTCCGGTCAGGATACTGTCTTTACCGTTTCTTTAATTGCCACATCAAATGAGTTCTGCCGTGATACTGCCACAGTTGATGTAGTAATTCACCCATATATTGACGCCGCATTTACTGTTGAGGATATCGTAGGGTGCCATCCGTTTACTGTTGAAGCAAATAATGTCTCCACAGGTGCGGATATAAACTTATGGGATTTCGGAGATGGATCCGGGATAAATTCTTCCGCTGATCCGGTGGTCACTCACACTTTCCAAAACACAACAGGTGCCACTGTTCAATACACCATGGAGCTCGTTGTACTGAATACGGAAGGGTGTAGCGATACTATGACAAGGATTATAACGGTGCATCCTGAGATCTCAGCAAATTTCACAGCTGATGCTTTTGAAGGATGCCATCCACTGAATGTGACATTTACCAATCTATCTGTTAATGCTGAGGTTTATCTTTGGGACTTTGGTGATGGAACTGCCTCAACACAACAATCACCCTCGCACTCATTTAATAACTTTGGCAACAATGATACAACATATATAGTGACCCTGACCACAAGTACTGCAGATGGTGAATGCGTCAAACAGGTCTCATGGCCCTTTGTGGTTCATCCCCAGGTGAAATCTGAATTTACCTTTACCAGTGCGAAAGATTGCGGCCCATTTGAAGTCACATTCGATAATCTCTCCATTGGCGGTGATAATTTTACCTGGGACTTTGGTGATGGTACAATTATTAGTACAGCCGATTCAGGACCACAAACCCATACCTTTATAAATAATGATTTTGTGAATACCGCGGAATACACAGTATCGCTTGAAGTTGAAAATAGCCAGGGATGTGTGGATGTGAGAAGCAAAACTGTGAGTGTCTATCCTGCGATTGAGGCACAACTTACAGCGTCTGTCACTGAAGGGTGCCAACCACTTGAAGTACAGTTTACAAATCAGTCAAATGGCGCATTAACTTACCTTTGGGACTTTGGTGACGGCTCTACTGCAAATTCCGAAAATCCGTCGCACATATTTGCAAGTTCATCTGCTAACGATACAGTGTTCAGGGTCAGATTATATGCCATGGCCTCCAACAATATCTGTATGGACTCAACATTTGTAGATATTACGGTTAATTCATTTCTGAATGCCAATTTTGTGATCCCTGATGATATCGGATGTACACCGTTCGACGTATTGATAGAAAATTCATCATTGAATGGAACTCAGTATAGTTGGGACTTCGGTGATGGTACGGACACGGTAACATTTAACACAGATCCGTTCTACCATCAGTTTTCAAATTCCGATTTTAACAACCAGCAACAATATGTAATTACATTGGTTGCAGAAAATGCGGCAGGTTGTGTAAAACAGAAGCAGAGGATTATCAATGTTGAGCCTGATATCAATGCAGCGTTTACAGCTGATCAGGTTGTGGGATGCAATCCATTAACAGTGAACTTTACTAATTTATCTGATGGAGCAGCCTATTATCACTGGGATTTTGGAAATGGAACCACTTCACTTCAGGCGAATCCGACCCAGACATTCACGAACATTGGATCAACTGATGCCACTTACCAGGTATGGCTCACTACGACAGCTTCAAATAATGAGTGCAAGGATTCTGTCATGCTGGAGATCGTGGTACATCCTTACATTTCTGCAGATTTTACTTTCCAGGATAACACCAATTGTACGCCTTTGACAGTACAGCTAAATAATTCTTCCATTGGAGGAAACACCTTTACCTGGGACTTTGGAGACGGTACCGATACCATCACGTCAAATATGAACCCTGTTTCACACCTGTTTACAAATCCGAGTTTTACAAATACCGCAAACTACCAGGTAACGCTAACTGCAGAGAATCTGGCAGGTTGTTCGGATCAGAAGATAAAGACCATTGATGTCTATCCCGATATCGAAGCAGTCTTTAACGCTTCTGTAACAGAGGGTTGTCATCCTTTGCAGGTTGACTTTACAAACGAGAGTCTTGGAGGATTTACATACAGATGGGACTTCGGTGACGGAACCTCAAGTGATGTTGATGCACCGGTACACACATTTACCAATTACACAGATGATCCGATTATCCGGGAAGTCCGGCTTGTGGCAAAATCACGTTATAACTGCACACATGAAGTCAGTATGAATATTACCATACATCCAAAGCCGCTTTCAAGATTCGATTTGGAAAAGCTTATTGACTGTCCTCCATTTGAGGTTCCCATAACTAATACCAGTTTAAATGCGGATCAGTATCACTGGGATTTCGGGGATGGAAATACAATAGATGTGAATACGCTGGATGCTATTACACATACATTTTTCAACAACACACCCGATCTTGCGGTGTATGATGTGCAGCTTACTACAACTTCCAACTTTGGTTGTATGGATTCCTCACAACAGAAAATATATGTGTATCCTTCTACCATTGCAGATTTCAGTGCCAATTATGAAGGTTGCAGCCCGCTTGCAGCTTCATTTATCAATGAATCCGTGAGGGGACACACGTACCAGTGGGACTTCGGGGACGGATCCTATATGTCAAGTACCAACCCGACTAATATGTACTTCAATTACGGAGGTACCGATACAATCTACCAGGTGTCACTTACATCCAGATCGCAGAATGGTTGTACAGATACAAAAATTGATACGGTACATGTTTTTGCACAACCCAATGCTGAATTTACTGCTACTCCGACGCATCAGGATTATCCTAACTCAACTGTAAGCTTAACGAATCTGACAAACCAGGGGAATTGGAGCTACAATTGGTATATGGGAGATGGCAGTACTTTCGACGTCAGGGCACCCGGTTCGTATACTTTCGGTGATTGGGGAGATTTTAATATTCAGTTAGTTGTTTCTTCTCTAAATTGCATTGATTCTGTAGCACATAATATCAGGATATTCCCGACAGCCCCGATAGCATTGTTTGATACTGTCTATCCTGATTGCGAGCCGTTGGATGTACAGTTTGTCAATAACTCATTATATGCAGATGAGTACCTTTGGGAGTTTGATGACGGTTCTACTTCAACCGATTTTGAACCGTTCCATACATTCCAGGAGAATGGAATATATAATGTGAAGCTTACCGTTACCGGTCCGGGTGGCATCGCGTATTATTACAGGCAGGTTGAGGTATACCGGGTGCCTGTAGCGAGCTTTAATTTAAGTCCGGATTTTGTAATGCTACCAGACCAGTTGTCCAGGTTCTTTAATACTTCAAAATATGGAGAATTTTACCTGTGGGATTTCGGTGACGGCAACACATCCAGTGATGAGAATCCTACGCATCAGTATGAAGAGGTTGGGGTATATGATGTATCACTTGAAGTCTGGAACCAATATGGATGTACGGACGGGATCATAAAGGAATCGGCAATAGAAGTGCATGGCGAAGGTGAAATAATGTTTCCTAACGCCTTTATTCCAAAAGGTCCCTCAGGAGGTAATGTTGATCCGTTGAATACAGAACGAACAGATATTTTCCACCCGTACTGGGCAGGTGTTAGGAACTACAAGCTGGAGATCTATAACCGGTGGGGTGAAAAACTTTTCGAAAGCAATGATGTAAATGTCGGATGGGATGGATATTACAAAGAAAAACTAAGTCCGCAGGGAGTGTATATCTGGAAAGTTACGGGCAATTACAACAACGGGGAGCCCTTTACAGAAGTTGGTGATGTAACACTGCTTCATCAGGCTTCCGATTCAGAATAGATTCTGAAAACAGATAAGATTTATATTTTCAAAATTTGCGCGCTGTCGAAGAAGGACTGAAAAATAGGTCACTTCCCCGCATTTGCCATAAACAGTGGATTGGATATTAATATATCTGAACATATTCCCTTTTAATTTTCATTTTATTACCATAGTTTTAATGTTTCGTTAAACTCAAACTTTTGACGGATCATGAATGAATTGCTTGCTGAATTTATTGGAACAGCACTACTGGTCACCCTGGGGAACGGGGCAGTTGCAAATGTAGTACTGAAAGGCACCAAAGGGCATAATGGAGGATGGATCGTTATCAGTCTGGGATGGGGCCTGGCAGTATTTGTAGCAGTAGCAGTAGCCGGACCGGTTTCAGGGGCCCATATCAATCCTGCGGTAACAATAGGCCTGGCACTCTCCGGGCTGTTTCCCTGGAGTAATGTAGCCCTGTTCATAGTTGCACAAGTTTTAGGAGGAATGGGAGGAGCTTTTATTGTTTGGCTCTTTTACAGGGATCACTTTAACCAGACCGGGGATAAGGATGTAATTTTAGCTTGTTATGCAACGACACCAGCCATCAGAAAGACCTTCAGCAACATGGTTAGCGAATTTATAGGCACATTTATCCTGGTCTTTGTAATTCTCTATATCGCTGAGCCTGCACTGGTTCTCCCCGGAGAAGTTTACGCAAAAATAGGGATGGGAACGCTTGGTGCGCTTCCGGTAGCCCTGTTGGTGACCTCAATCGGACTCTCGCTGGGCGGAACCACCGGGTACGCGATTAACCCTGCTCGTGACCTGGGCCCAAGGATCATACATTCGTTGCTTCCCATGACAGCCAAGGGTGGTAGTGACTGGCAATATGCATGGATACCAGTTACAGGACCTTTGCTCGGTGCTTCAACGGCTGCGCTCTTTTATCTGATACTAACCATTTGGACTGGCACTTGACCAGGAGTAACTGATTGAATTTAAATTCTTTGCTGTATTACAGGTGTCGGATATTATATACATAAATGAATAAGTAATGGAATGCTTGTAATGGTAAGGTGATATCGGGAGAAAATATACTGAAAGGCAAGTCAGTTATCCGCTTTTATTTTTGTATTTTAAGATTAACTTTGGAAGCGAAATATGTAGTCAAATATCACCAAAATCAGCATCCATGAGCAGGGACACAAAACTTTTTGACCTGATTAACAGGGAATACAATCGACAAAAAAACGGCATTGAATTAATTGCATCAGAAAACTTTGTAAGCGAGCAGGTCATGGAAGCCATGGGCAGTTGCCTTACAAACAAGTATGCTGAAGGTTATCCGGGTAAAAGATATTATGGAGGTTGCGAGGTAGTTGACGAAGTGGAACAACTGGCAATCGACAGACTGTGTGAGCTCTTTGGAGCAGCGTATGCCAATGTACAGCCCCATTCCGGGGCACAGGCCAACATGGCTGTATTCATGGCGGTGATGCAGCCGGGTGATACCTTTATGGGCCTGGACTTGTCACATGGGGGACACCTGTCCCATGGATCACCGGTAAACAGTTCTGGAATTCTTTATAAAGCGATTAGCTATGGACTCAAAGAAGAGACAGAGACGATTGACTATGATGCCATGGAAGAGATAGCCCATAGGGAACGGCCAAAAGTTATTGTAGGAGGTGCTTCAGCCTATTCCAGGGAATGGGATTATGAACGGATGCGTGCCATCGCTGATGAGGTTGACGCGATTTTTATGGTTGACATGGCCCATCCGGCAGGATTAATTGCAGCAGGCTTACTTGAGAATCCATTAAAACACGCCCATATTGTCACCTCCACCACGCACAAAACGCTGCGTGGTCCGCGTGGTGGCATAATTCTGTTGGGTAAGGATTTTGAAAACCCCATGGGATTGACTACTAAAAAGGGGGAGGTCCGGTTGATGTCGTCATTGGTTAACTCAGCAGTTTTTCCCGGAATTCAGGGTGGACCGCTGGAACATATAATCGCTTCAAAAGCTGTGGCTTTCGGAGAGGCACTGACACCTGGCTTCAAAGCTTATCAGCAACAAGTGAAAGTCAATGCGTCTGTGATGGCTGAGAGCTTCATTGGTAAAGGGTATAAAGTAGTATCTGGAGGAACCGATAATCATTCCATGCTGATTGATCTTCGCTCAAAATTTCCGGATATCACAGGGAAACAGGTGGAGAACTCCCTGGTAAAGGCAGATATCACAGTAAACAAGAATATGGTACCATTCGATTCAAGGTCCCCTTTCCAGACCAGCGGTATAAGGGTGGGAACACCTGCAATTACTACCAGGGGACTAAAGGATGATATGATTCCTCTGGTTGTTTCTTTCATTGATGAAGTTATCAGTAATATAGATGATGAGGTTGTTATTGAGAAAGTAAAAAAGCAAGTGAACGAGGTGATGGGAGAATTCCCTATCTTCTCTCAATATTAATTTATGGAGTGGTATCTGGTAGTAGCAGTTATAGGTGTAGGATTTATTGCTGGATTTTTTAATACAGTTGCCGCTGGCGGATCCCTGCTTTCACTTCCCCTGTTGATCATACCATTGGGCATTCCTTCTGTGAATGCCAATGCCATAAACCGGATTGCTATTTTATTGCAGAATATAATTGGCGTAAGGCGATTTCAGAAGAAACGTATTCTGGATATCCGGTCCGATTATAAAATTGCAATTCCTGCAGTAATTGGCTCAGTTTTTGGGGCCTTTATAGCCACCATTATTACAGCCCCGGTTATGGATACGGCCATTGGCGTGGTAATGTTGGTAATGTTTCTGGTGATTTTGTTGGATTCGAATAACTGGGAGAAAGACAGAAAAGATCAGCCACCTTTAAAAAAATGGTTTCAATATCTCATCTTCTTTTTAATTGGTGCTTATGGTGGTTTTCTGCAAGCAGGTGTCGGATTTTTTCTTCTGACAGGACTTGTATTGGGTTGTGGGTTTGAACTGGTAAAGGCCAATGCAGTCAAAGTCCTGATCATCTTACTTTACACACCTTTTGCCCTGGGAATTTTTATATTTAGCGGGTTACTAACCTGGGAATATACATTGCTTGGACTTTTGCTGGCCTCAGGAAATATGGCAGGTGCTTATGTGGGCGTAAATGTGGCGGTTAAGAAGGGAGCTAAATTTCTGAGGTATATGTTGCTTGCCGCTATCCTGGTGGCGGCACTGAAATTACTTATCCCGCAGATCAGGTTGTTATTTGCCTAAGGTTCAATTGTATATTTGATCGATCCGGTTTGTTTGATGGGGGCGTTTGCATCGCTGGAAAACTTCGTACGCCTGGCTGCTTCAAACACAACTTCCCATATACAATTATCGGCAAATGTAGCAGATTTTACACTTGCGGCTACAACATTACCGTCACGGTCAACCTGGATTTCAACGGTTACTACAATTCTGCTCGTAACACTGCAATCATCCACATTGGGAAGCGGTAGTTGGCCAACTACTTTTCTGCTTCCCAAGCTATAAGCAGGACCATCTCCAAGTCCACTGCCATCGTTGTAATTTGTTGCACCTTGTGAGCCAGTATTTGTTCCCTGGTTTGTACCGGTCCCGGGATTCACCCCTTCCGAGCCATCGGTTTCTCCAACACCCTGGCGACCAAAAGTATTCCTTCCCATATTATTTAACCTGTCGGCCTGTTGTTCTTTACGAAGTCTCTCCTCCTCAATACGTTTCCGTTCAGCTTCCTGTTCTTTTCTGATTCTCTCCTCCTCCAGTTGTTGTAAACGTTGCTGTTCCTTCTGTATTTTCGCACGTTCAATTGCCTCCTGCTGTTTCCGGATCTCTTCAGCAGTAGGTTTCGGATCCTCTTTTACTATCACTTCTTCCACATCCTGGGTATTGTCCCTGGGTTTGCTTTCACTGCTCACAGGTTCAGGTACGGTTTCCACCCTTTCAGGGGTATTTTCTGCAATATCCGGGGCACTGCTCCCCTGGTCAGTGTCATCTCCGATTGGTTCAACATTTCCAAATCCACTGTCATCTGTACCAAAGTTAACCAGGACCCCTTCCTCTTCAGGGGGAGGGTCGGGGAAAGTGAGCCCCCCAAGGATCAGCAGGGCCAATACCAGCCCGTGTACGATCACTGTTCCTATAAAGCCTCTTCTTTTAATTTGCATGATACAATTAACTTACCGGTTTTGTTCCTAAAATTACCCTGTACCTGTTTCTTTTTGCGATGTTGAGTACCTGGAATACCTCCTCCATAACCAGGGCCCGGTCGGCATTCAACCGAATTGCAGGGGATTCCCCAAATG
This sequence comes from Bacteroidales bacterium, assembly GCA_040880545.1. Taxonomy (GTDB): domain Bacteria; phylum Bacteroidota; class Bacteroidia; order Bacteroidales; genus M55B112. The sequence continues at coordinate 17,050 of JBBDIE010000036.1, forward strand.
GTTCAAGCATTCGCCTCAGTACAGGTTCCAGTTCATTCATGCTGTAAGCCTGATCCTCAATATAAATCGTTTTATCATTGGCAATGGAAAGAACCAATACAGGGCTCGCTTGCGTCTGGTTATTACTTTCCGGTAGATCCACATACTTCGAGGCCGGCACGATGAGCGTAGTTGTAAGCATGAAGAAGATCAACAGCAAAAATACGATATCGGTCATACCCGACATAGCAAAATTAATACTTCTTTTATTTCTGGACTGAATCGCCATCAGAGTAATTTTATGACTACTGTATAATTTCTTTCGGCTGCAACATTCATAACCTTTACCGCATCTTCTACTGAAACTTGTGGTGAAGTTACAACCCGTACAGTGGGTTCTTGTTGCCCTGCTAATTTACTATCCAAAATCGTACCAAGATTCTCAAATTGCGTTGTAATTCCATCCACAGTAATCCGGCTGTTGCTGTAAACAGTGATGGTTGGCACATTCGATTCAACTTCCACAGGAGTTCTTCCCGGACTGGGCATGAGCATTTTAACCGCGTTTGGAGCAATCAGTGTTGAAGTGAGCATGAAGAAGATCAGCAACAGGAATACGATATCGGTCATTCCCGACATATGAAAATTATTCAATACCCTGTTCTTGTTCCTGAGTGCCATGATTTTTTATTTTGCCGGTTCATTTAAAAGGTCGATGAATTCTGTGGAACTGGCCTCCATCGTATTAATTACTTTGTCTACCTTGGCTACCAAAGTGTTATAGGCAAAGAATGCGATGATACCCACAATTAGGCCTGCAACTGTGGTAATAAGAGCGGTATAGATACCTCCTGAAAGTTCGCCCACATTGATATTGTTTCCGGCCGTGGACATCTGGTGAAATGCCTGAACCATTCCTATAACTGTACCCAGAAAACCGATCATAGGTGCACCACCCGATACACTGGCCAGGGTAGGTAATCCTCTTTCCAGTTTATAAATTTCAAGTCGCCCCACATTTTCAATGGCTGCATTTACATCATTAAGAGGCCGTCCGATTCTCGAAATTCCCTTCTCGATCATGGCTGCTACAGGATTATCGGTTGACTGACACAAGGTTTTGGCTGCATCCACTTTTCCATCCATGATATAGTCCTTGATCCTGTTCATGAAATTCTGATCAATATTAGCCGCTTTTTTGATCGCAAACCAACGCTCAAAGAAGATATAGACTGCGACAAGACTCAAAATTACAATGGGTATCATTACCCATCCTCCTTTTAATGCAAGGTCAATAAAGGATTCACGGGCCGTACCTTGGTCTAATGCAGTGTCTGTAGCCAAACTTTGCAGAATAATAAATAGCTTCATATCTTGTTAATTTTCTGGCGAATATATATAAAAAAACGAGATATACAGGAATGTAGTATATCTCATTATTAAGAATTTCAATATCTTTTCAACAGAAATATTAGATGATCAGGGTATGTATCTCCCGGTCAGCACCTCCTGCAGGTAAAATACATCATGATGAACTTACGCGTATCATACCACTGGGTCAGGGTAATTCGTTTTCGCTCTCATCTTCCCTGATAATGACCTCTTCGTTTATTTTTTGAAGTTGTTCATCATCAGATTGGGTTCCTTTGTTACTGTTGAAGAGATCCTTAATACTATTAAATTCACTTCTGTAAATTAAACCTACACCCTGGGTATAAAGTGACGGACGAACGATCCGGTCGTCGTTCACACGATTAAAAGCCTTGATGCTGACCTTGTCGGATACCCTGAATTCCAGGTCAAAATCTCCCACAATATTTGAAGCTTCACCGCCCGGAGTTGTAACTTCGTCTCCCAGTACGTCCAGATTACCACTGAAGATAATCCTGTCATTGAGAAGTTGTGTGGATAAGGCCAGTTCTACCTCATCGGTGGAAACGGCATCTCCGGGTCTGTAATTAATACCGATATCGAAGTCGGTACTGATTTGAGATAGCCAGTTACTGAGCTGATTACTCAACAGTTCACTGGCTGTAACTCCTGCAAGGCCGGTCGAAGCTCCTCCAATGGGACTGCCGCTGAATTCAGAACTACTTATGAAATTATTGATCACAAGCAGGGAGATGAATTGTCGCATCAACTCTTCATCAGTACCGATACTTGTTTCCACCAAAGATCTTGTTTCAGGTTCAGCAGTTGGCAAATAAATTCTCGGCACGATGGTTGGATTTTTTAATTCACCCTGCAGTGACAAGAGGCAGTGAACCGGAATGCGCTTCTTCATATCTTCGGTGGGATTGGGCGCCAGGCTGTATGTAGAAGCCTTGGTTTCATAAACTGCCTCCAGGTTGATGTTAGCAGATGTTGGCAATCCGTTCCAGCTTATCGACCCTCCCGGTTTAATTCGAAACCTTTTGTTTATTACATTCTGCAGGGTAAATAAATATTCACCGTCTTCCACCAATACATTACCAAACATACTGAAATCACCGTTTTCATCTAATTCAAGTTTCAGGGTACCATGTCCACTTGCCTCTATGATATCACCCACTTTTGGATCAAAAATCAGCTGAACACTGGTATTGGAATTAATTGTCAGATCCATATCCAGTATAATATTCCTCCTTCCTTCTTCCCGGGCTGTCACTGAAGGATCAACTTCATCCTCAAGCTTTACGAAAGTAATGAAATCCGTAGTTTGAATTTCAGCTGCATTATATAGCGGTAGCTTCAGGTTGGTATATTTTTCTGTATTGGCACTGGCTCTGATACGGAGCCTGTTTAACGGACCATTCAGATCAATTTTTGCTGAGGCAAACACATCACCATAAAATTGCTCATTATTGAACCTGGTGGTGGAAAGAAAATTAAAGTTTTTTGCCTCAAGGGTTATGTTCATGAATGGATTGTCAAAATACGTTGTGGTAATATTACCCTGTGCGCTCATGCTGCTGCCGTAGGAATCGAATATCTTAAAATTATCGAAATAGAGATTATTGTCAGAAATTCTTAACTCATCCGAGAAAAAGTACCTGGACTGTGTTTCCGTTATAACGGCAGAAGATTCCCTGAAATTGACAGTACCATTTACGTTCGGTTTATCCGTAGTGCCGGTTATGAACAGATTCAGATCACCTTTACCACTTAAATTTTCCAGGGTATTAACAAGATATGGCTGAAATGTATACAGGTTAATATCAGATAGTCTCAAATCAAAATTCAGGTTTTTATTGCCAGGTTTATACAATCCCTTGACATTAATATTATTGGATTCATTGCCGTCAGATAATAATTCAATTTTGATCTCCTTCCTTGTTCTGATCCAATCCGCCTGGATTAATGTATTACCAAAAAACTGGTCATTTATCTCAAGATCAGAAACAATAAGATTCGAAGTGATTAATGGCTTGGAATTTTCTGATTTTATGGTGACATGTCCCGATAGGATGCCGTACAGATCAATCGGGATCTCATTGTTTACATCATTTAAAAAGTGGAGGTTCAGGTTTTTCAGACTCATGATAATGGAGTCGTTGCTGTTGGCTGCGTATTTTCCTTCAGCCAACAGAAACTGGTCCGTTCCCTTGATATAAATACTGTCAATGGATATACCAGAAGAATCGATCAGTAAACTGGAATGAGGTATTGTGAATTTCCTGTTATTATAATAGAAGGAAGAGGGTTCTATTGTCATGGAATAGATTCGTTCACTATCCGGTTCGTTTGAGACTTTTCCATTGGTTACAATATTTCCGGCATAAGAAGGAGTGGAATTATTATCCCAGTTAATGCTCAGATCATAATTATTGTCTTTAAAATTCACATCAATTACAGGCTGTTCAATCTCAAATCCTCCCACAGTTTCCAGCTTGTCACCACTGAATTGCATGGAAAGCATATTTGTGTCAGCTTTCATATTGAACAACAGGTTCACCCATCTGATTTCTTTATATTGAAAATCAGGAAGGGAACCTCCCACTGATAATTGGTAATTATTATTTCCAGGAATCAGGTTTCCTGTAAAGCTAAAATCTGGAGCAACTTTTAAGTCCGGATAGAAGAACTCCAATATTGGATTGACATTGTGAAGTGAAGCATTGAAAGAAAAATGGGTTGTGGAATCCATGAGAGCAGGCAGATCATCAAAGAGCTCAAAATGTTCGTTCAGAATACCGGTAAACGATTGATGCAATTCACGAATATTATATTTTCCTGTAATTTCTGCATCTGCCTGGTCAGAAAGAAGTTTAATAAAAGACTGGTCGGGGCTATTACCAATTTTTACATGAATATCATTTAACAATAGTTCAGCGCCGGTTCGACGAAATGTGCTGTTTACCAATTGTACCTCTCCATTCAGATTTTCAAGCCGGTTGCCTGTCATATCTGTATCCAGGAAAAATGAGGCAAAATACTCAGGATCATCCTCTCTCAAATTCAGGTAATATGGGCGTAGATTAGCAACGTCCAGATTAAACTGAAAAGCGGGTACCAGGTCCTCATAATCAATACTTCCCGTGAATATCAGGTCAATGTTTGGGTCCCTGATTAACATTGAACCGTCAAACTTTCTGTTAGTAAAATTGCCTTCCAGCTGAATATTACTATAATCGTACCCTATTAATTCAAAGTTGTCAATGACCCCTGAGACAGCAGTTTCCACTTTCCCCTGTTGTTTATATCCATCAAGGTTGATACTGAAATTTATCCTGCCCATATCCGGCTCTTTGCCCAGTAATTTACCCAGACCAAATCCACCAGTATTGATATTCCCGTTGAAATGAAGTGATTGAGGGGCTTCTGGCTTCATGTTCAGATCGACATTGATATTTCCAAGATTTGTTTTGAATGATCCGGCAGTTTCAAAATCAGTTTTATACCCCCTGAAACTACCGGTATATAATACATTATTGAGTCCCTCGTAATTCATGGAATCCTTGATGATCCTTATGTCGGATTGTACTGTTAACTTTCTTATTTCCTCCGGAGTCGTTCGGAATTCCCTGAATTCAAAATCCATATATATACTATCTTTTTCAGGAAGTCCTGCCAATCGCATATCAAACCATAACCTGGTATCATCAAGATAATCCACATGGATATTTTCACCTTTGAAATCCCCGAAACTTCCAAAAATAGCTCCATTCACATTGATCAAACCAGATAGGTCATTGATTTCAGGAAAGAATGCTGCAATATCGACGAAATCCAGCATCGAATTGTCGGAAGATATATAGATATTTACAGAGTCGAAAAAATGTTTGAATTGTTTTGGATGCTCATAACGGAATTCCACAACAGGAACTTTGGCTTTTGATAATAAGGTATTAACCCAGCCATCACTGAATGTCAGATATGTTTTACTAAAAGCCAGATCAAATCCCACATTCTCCATTATAAATCCGGTAACCTCATTACCTGAGAGGTATTTAACCTCCATGGAGGTTGTGTCTTGCTTAAATTCAAAGTCTGTAATATCAATGTTTAGGTTACGCACATCCAGATTCGAAAAATCGATACCTCCCGGTGGGCGGGCAGACAAGCTGTCAAGTAACCTGAATCTTGAGTCTCTAAAATGAACCTGGTTAATATTAAGTGTGGTCTTATCCTCAGGGGCGATGTCGCGTTTTAATGAATCGATCAGAAATTGCAGGGTACTTATTCGCTTATCATTTATCGCCAACCTGAACAGCGCATTTTCAAAATCGATTCTTCTGATCTGGATAATGTTGTTATCCGGACGGAATTTTTTGATCCTGGCATTACAGCGTTCAGCGTACATTAATGTGTCGCCGTATTCGTCCTCCATATAGAGGTCATAAATCTGTAATCGTTTGAAAAAGCTATAATTTACGGAGGAAACCGAGACTTCAACATCCAGTTGTTTGGATAGTTTTTTTGTGAGATATTCGGAAACGGAGGTTTGTACCTGAATGTTCTGAAAAAACAATACACTGATGGCTGGTACCGTAATAAATACCAACAATACAACCAGCCCTATTTTCGCAATCTTTTTAATACTTTTGTCCCTGTATTTAGTAAACGTAAAAAAAACAAAAATAGTTGAATATATAACACAACACTAGTTATTTATGGGTATAACCATTTTAGGTATAGAATCATCATGTGATGATACATCCGCAGCTGTGATAAAAGATACCAGATTATTGTCGAATGTAATTGCAGGGCAGGAGGTGCACAAGGCTTATGGAGGGGTGGTCCCGGAACTGGCATCCCGGGCACACCAACAGAATATCATACCAGTTGTGGAAGAGGCACTTAAACGGGGTGGGGTAACCGTTAAAGAAATTGATGCTGTTGCATTTACAAGGGGCCCCGGGCTCATGGGTTCCCTGCTTGTTGGAACCTCTTTTGTTAAGGGATTTTCATTGGCCAGGAAAATTAAGATGATTGATGTTAATCACTTACAAGCGCACGTGTTGGTTCACTTTATAGAGACTGAACAACATAACGACCCACCTTCATTCCCGTTCTTGTGTCTGCTGGTTTCAGGAGGTCACACACAACTGGTCCTTGTTAAGGACCATCTCCGAATGGAGATTATTGGAAAAACGATTGATGATGCAGCTGGTGAAGCTTTTGACAAATGTGCCAAAGTAATGGGGCTGCCATATCCGGGTGGTCCATTGGTCGATAAGTTAGCAGCAACAGGTGATCCCGGCAGATTTAAGTTTAATAAGCCGAGGATTTCCGGTCTGGATTATTCATTCAGCGGATTGAAAACTTCATTTTTATATTTTCTCAGGGAGCAGGTGAGGAAAGAGGTTGATTTCATAGAAAGGAACAAAGCAGATCTTGCAGCTTCATTACAAAGAACGATTGTGGAAATTCTGATGGAAAAGTTTGTACAGGGTGTCGGGTCAACAGGTGTACATGAGATTGCCCTGGCAGGCGGAGTTTCTGCAAATTCGGGATTGAGAAATAGTGTTACAGCGGAATCTGAAAAAAGGGGATGGAAGGTGCATATACCGGAATTCCGGTTCACTACCGATAATGCTGCAATGATTGCAATTACAGGTTATTACAAATACATGGCAGGTGAGTTTGCAGAGCAACATATTACACCGAGGGCCAGGATGCATTTTTGAGAATTCCGGGATTGATAATTATATTACCTGTCAAAAATCACGCAACCGTTCTGTATTAAAATATAAAAAATTTCTATATTAGGGATATAATTGTAAAATAATGGACAGGTTAGAGATCCATCCTACGACAAAAACACCCTATGTATTGCTTGATCCTGCTGGAAAAATCATATTCAGGGGGAGGTCAATACCAGAGGATGTTGCTGTTTTTTATGAGAAAGTTATGATCTGGATCCAGCGTTATTGTAATGAACCCTCAGCTTTTACCGAGATTGAAATCGAAATGGAGTATTTGAACAGTGGAACTTCAAAATACCTGCTTAAAATTCTGAAAGTGATCAAGGAGATGCAATATAATGAATTCAATCTCAAAATTAACTGGATCTATGAGGAGGGTGACGATGATATACTGGAGCGGGGAGAATATTATGCATCAATCCTTGATTTGCAGATCAATTTCACAGAGAAAGAGTAGTCTATGCTGTCAGGCAGTGTTGATCCTGCAATATTACTGTAATATTTTTGTCATTTCAGAATTAAGGTAATCCGGTCCATAAGCATCTTCAGGTTATCTCTTGACTCATCATCGAAGTCATTGAACTGTATTTCACCCCTGGTTACATTCTGTAATAAATTGGAAGCCACGACCGCTCTTGACTCGCTGTTATCTTTCAGGTATTCAGAATTCTTTTCCGTGATTCCTTCCCTTACATGGATAATGTATTTCTTAAAATCGATGGTGGAAAAGAGATCTTCGACGTCCGCAAATTCCCTGATATAGATCAATTGCAGTTCTGCCTGGTCGACGTTATTATCGAAAAGCTCTTTTCTCAGCTTGTTATAAACAAACTTTTCCTCCTCGTTACCAAAATTAAGTGCAATATATTCCAGTCCCCATCCAATCAAAATATTAATGATCATAGGCATACTGGCGGTCCCTGAAGCAGGGAGGAAATAACACTCTTTTTCCTTATAACCTGTTAGCATCAATATTGCCTTGAGAAAATAATAGGTGGATAGATCCTTTACAACAACATTATTAAAGGACTTGATAACATCCTGTTGATTCAGGCGGGCACCCATCATAGCATACACCGGTGAAAGTGTATCAGCCGTAGCGCTTTTAAGGGTTCTTGCATTCATCAACAAGGTTTCGCTGTTCATATCATCTTCTACTGCACGTTGCACTGCTATTACGCGGTACAACTTATTAACATCAATCAGATGTGGAGAATGTGTAGTGTAAATTATCTGCATACTTTCCCTGATATCATCGAATACTTTAAGGACATCCTCCTGAGCCCTGGCATGGAGACTTACCCCAGGTTCGTCAATGAGGAGTATGCTGTTCTGCCTGCTTTTATCAATCGCAGTGGCCTTTAATTCCATAAAGAAGGAGAGGAACCACCGCACACCCCGGCTTCGCTGTTTCGGATAGAGCCTTTCTGATTCATCCTTGATCCAGAATTCAACAAAGGGTTTTCCACTTTTCTCTGCATGAGAATGATCGTAATTTGCCAGCTCAAAATTGATCTTGATCTTGTTGTTTTTACCCACATTTTGTCTCCAGAAATCCTGAAAGTTTAATGTGATTTCGCCATTCATGTTTTCAATCTTCTGTTTCAGTATTCTGCTCGACGGCTGCTGAAAAAAATTGTAATCAAGTCCGGTAATGGTCAGAAAATTTAATGCAGCCTTATAGCCCTCTACTGCTGTATTTCCGGTAACGATGTCCTCAAGGTCAATCCGGTTGGGCAGGAGAGAACTGAAATCTTCAAAAATTTCAAAAGCAGGGCAGAATTTAAAAATCTCTTCCCCCAGTTCAACGGACCCCATGAAATTGTCGAATTTACTCATCTCCTCAGTGGAATATGCCATAGCTTCTTCGAATGGAACTCCGTTAAATATCTGTTCTCCGGCCAGTAAGAGGATATCGTAATTCATACGCACTTCGTCAAGATCATCTTTGGCCAGGTCAATTTCCAACCTGTGTTGTTCTTGTGTTGCTTCAGCAGTGCGCAATTCTCGTTCTGAAGGATACATTCCAACTATTTCAGAAATTTGCTGAAACCGGTTTCTTGCCTTTGTCAGTTCATTCCTCTTTTCCTGGGTATCCAACTGCAATACAGATAATCTTTCCTTAAGTAACTGCCTGTCATGCATCTTTACCAGAACACTGGACTTTTCTTCCCAAATAATTTTTTTACTATTTCTCTCCTCTTCCAGCCGTTTCAAATCCTGGTTAATATTTTCAAGGTCATCAGTATCACTTTTTTTTGATGATTTTGAAAACAGTGACCTCGATGTTTTTTTCAGTTCGTTAATTTCATTCTGTTTTACAGATATTTCGTATTCCGTATCTTCATAAGCCTGTTTCGCCTTTTCTACAGCAAGGGAAGCTTTTTTATAATCATTGGCAAATTTCTCTATCAGTTTCTGAATTGTACTTTCCCGCTGTGCCCTCTTCTCTTCTTCCGCATTAAATATTGCTGCTAATTCATTGCCTGTAGTCAGGTAACTTGACATGCCCGGTTCCCAAACCCTGGAAAGTGAAATAGAATCAATTTCGTTTAGTGCTTTCCGTATCTCTGGTTGAAGTCTATTCATGTCAATGCTATTTTCAAATTCAGCTATACTGAATTTAAATTTGCATGTGACAACGGGCAGGGTAAGATCACTGCGAAGCATATCTTCGATCAGGATACCGTCGTGAAATGCTTTCAGTCCTTCAAGTACCGATGTCTTTCCGGATTCATTCTGACCGATCAGACAAGTGATGTTGTCATGGGCCAGATTATTCCATTTAGTATCCTTGATTGATCTGAAATTTTCGATCCTGAATGCTGTGAGTTTCATAATTATTGCTGGATTACTCAGCAATATTAAAAAAAAAATTATGATTTACACCGAATTGAATTTTTTCAAATGAATTTCACACCGATTATCAGGACATCATCCACTTGTTTATAGTCCCCTTTCCATTTATAGAACTCGGATAGTAATTTCTGCTTCTGTATTACAAGGTCTTCACCGGAAATTTTCTCCAGGAGTTGTTTGAATGGTCCGTACTTGAACTTTTTGTTGTGTGGTCCGCCAAACTGATCGGGGTATCCGTCGGAAAAGATGAATACCATATCATCAGAAATAAGTTTAAGGTTATGGTTTGTGAAAGATTCTTCTTCTACAGCATTGATCCCTACCGGCATTTTATTTGCCTTGATCTCAGTAAGTTTCCCATCTCTTATATGGTACAAGGGATTATGGGCTCCGGAATATTGGAGTTCACCAGTATCTTCATTGAATACCAGCAAAGCCATATCCATGGCATCCTTGTTCTCGTCTTCGGAGCCATTTTGATGAAGCGCTTTCATTACCCGCTCTCTCAGTAGGTTAAGAATCCTGCTAGCCTTCCAGGGGCCACGGCCACCCATTATATCATTCAGAAAGGATGCACCCATGATACTCATCAGGGCGCCTGGAACACCATGTCCGGTGCAATCTCCCGCAGCCAGGATAATACATTCTTCTATTTTCGTACAATAATAAAAATCACCGCTTACCACATCACGGGGCAAGTACAATATAAAATATTCGTTCAGCGTCCTGTCAAGGAATTTGGGGTCCGGCAGAATGGCACGTTGAATAAAACTGGCATATTTAATACTTGCATTCAACTCTTTTCGCTGAACAAGTAATTCTTCCATGGAAAGAGGGCTTATATGCTCATGTTTGACATTCAACATATCTTTATCTGTCACTTATGTGTTTATCATTAACAAAGTTGGAAAGGGGCATAACCGATTTAACTATATTTTAATACCAATCACCAAAATATCATCAATCTGACTGATATCTCCCATCCAGGAAACAAGTTCGTTTTCAAGTTTATCCCTTTGCTTATCCATAGGTAATTCCTGAATTTCCAACAGTAAATTCTTAAAATTCTTGGACATAAATTTCTTTCCGGATGGTCCGCCAAACTGATCTACAAAGCCGTCTGAGAAAAGATAAATAGTTGCATCTCCTTCATTCAGAATTGTAGAGTTGAAGTTATGGTCCTTTTCAGATATTCCGATGGGCATATGATCTGCCCTGATCTGGTATAATAGATAGGTATTATTATGCACTGTACCTCTTTCCAGTTCCAACATGTCACCTTTGCTTAACCTGGACTTTTCTTCAGTTTTCAATTTCCGGACTACATAAAGCGGGTTGTATGCACCGGAGTACTGAATTGAGCTTGCATTCTTATCAATGGAGACCATGGCAAGGTCCATCCCATCCTTGGTGGATTCATCCATGCTCTTACCCGTCTGTCTGAGTGAAGTAATTACATGTGATCTGAGCGCATCCAGAATTTTATTTGTCTCCGAAACGCCCGATTTGATTACAATCTCATCCAGGAATGAGATTCCGAGCATACTCATAAATGCACCAGGTACGCCATGTCCGGTACAATCAGCCGCAACAATAAATACTTTGCCCTGATTACTTCCGAACCAATAGAAATCACCACTTACAATATCCCTTGGCCTGAAAAGTATAAAGTGCTCCAGTCCGTGATTTGTAAGCATTTTGTCCGGAGGAAGCAATGCTCGTTGAATCCGGCTGGCATATTCAATGCTGTCTGTCAGCTCCTCTTTCTGTTTCCTGATCTCAGCGGTCCTTTCCTGGATGATTCCCTCCAGCCGGATATTTTCGTTTTTAAGACGGCGGGTATAAAGTACGATGATGATATAAACGGTTAGTACCGCTGCAATTATATATAAAAGAAAAGCAACAAAAGAAAGATACCAGGGTCTCAGGATCACAAAGGAAAATGTATCTTCCAGACTTACATCATTGTATATATTCTTCGCTTTTATCCTGAAGGTATAATTTCCATGTGGCAGGTTGGTGAAATCCTGATACAATACATTTTCCCAATCTGACCATTCTTTGGAAAAACCTGTAAGAAAATAACTGAATTCAAGTTTATCTTCCTGGTCGAAATAGGGAGAACTCCATCTGAACTGAATGTTGTTATTGGAATATTTTATTTGTGGAATGGATCCGGGGTCCTGCACAGTAGTTATTCTGAGATTCCCATTTTCATCTGTTTTGGTATATGCGCCATTGAAAATAGTAGTATCTGAGATTATAATTACCTTCCTTAACAAGGCGGAAAAATCACTCTCAATAATGGGGATTTCTTTGCTGAACTTATACAGTTTCTTGGATCTCGAAAACCATACTTCTCTTCCATTGATGGAGTGAAAATCATCTGTAGAGAAATCCTCCAATCCAAAAAATGGCGTAGTTACAGGGTTGTATTTTCCACCCTCATCCGGTACAAGTAAGCGAATCATTTCACCCTGAATACTGTTTTTAAAACTCAACCAGATCGCACCCTCAGTATCTTTGTATAATTTAAGAATGGCATTTTCACCCTCGGGCAGATAACTGTTCAGTACAGAGTCTTTTTCAAAACTTAATGTATCATTTTTTTTGTCGGGCACATAGATACCATCGATGGTCCCGATATACAACTTTTTATCAATGTTAAAGACGTAATTGTCGCCCATACTTGGTAATCCGTCACTGGTATCAAAAAATTCAGGAATGGCAGTTGTATCATCCGGATTTATCCTTGCAATACCGACAAGATCTGTACCGAACCAGAGATATTGATCACCATCAAAAGCTAGAGATCGGATTTTGTCTTTTAGTTTTGACCTGACATAATCCTGGTTCCAGGCACCGTTCCTGTAGGTAAGATAATTAATGGAAGATTCTCTGCCTACAAAAATCCGGTTTTGCCGGTAAGGATCCTGTAAAACTGCAAATCCGTTTAATTCCATATCCTCAGCTTTGCTGACATTCAAAAGCTGGTCGTCGATAGTTACAGTTTTACCGTTTTTATGTATTTGCTGCAAACCGCCGGCTCCAATGGCTAGTAATACATCTTCACTATTCGGTAGTTTGAATTTCTGAAATTCCCATACCTCCCTGTTGGTGGACCCCACAGGTTCAAAACTATTGAATCCGGCTCGCTCAGTTAACCGGTATATCCCCGATGTAGTTCCTATATATAGTATATTATCAAGCGATTCAATGGCCGTGATCAACCCTTGAAAACCATGATCTTCATTAAAACTGCGCAAGGGACTGCTTATTCCGATTTTCGCAACACCAAATCCCAATGCTGACCATACAAACGGATAAGGATAGTTTCCGGGGTTCTGATAAGAGAGATAAATATTTTCATCTTGCAAACCGGCAAATTTGGAAATAATTTCCCGGATTTCACCCTCCCGTGATACAACCACCAATCCACCACCTATGGTTGAAACAAGAAAGTTCCCGTTGGAAAGCTCCAGAATATGTGTGATGAAATTTTTATTTAGATAACTGTTTGTTTCAGAGGCAGCAAAATCGGTATCCACCTCCCCGGTACGTGTATTGTACAAGCTAAGACCGTATCCGGGTGTACCAATTATCAGCTTCTCCTCATCAAATGCAGTTAGTCCGTATATATCTTTCTGGATATAATAATCTCCCCCCGGAACATTAACAATGGAATCCCTGACGTCTGAATGAATCAGCACTTCCACCAAACCCCTGTTAAATGTGCCCACGAAAAACCTTTTATCGACATAAAAGCCAAAAAGACTATGATCGGGAGATCTATATGTTGTTAGTTCATTGGTATTTTCCGAATAAATGAAGATGCTCCGCATACTGTAGAAGATTACCTCATCTTCAGTTGTGTAAATTTTCCATACATCTGCAAATGATCTGTCTGCACTATCCAGAAAAGGTACCAGTGAAACATAATGTATTTCACCTGACTGATCGGGAGCCAGGTAACCGAATTCCTGTACAGCTCCAACAAAGATGGTTCCGTTTTCTGATTTTGCCAGGGATCTTACACTGCTGTTGTTAGCAATTGGAATAGTTCTCCATTCACTACCGTCATATTCCAGTACACCGTTGTCATCATTTCCAACATAGAGAATACCACGATTGTCCTGTATAATTGTCCAGTTTATTTCTTTTCCATGGGTAATAGTTGGCGGATAGTTTATTACCGGGGGTATGCCTTGCTGCATTAACTGTCCATGTAATTGGAATACAAGTAAAGTTGCAGGAAGTAGTATGTATAATTTTCTGATCATTGATCTGGTCTGATTTGAGCAATCTAAAATATTGAAAATATGTCTAACTCACGAAATATTTTAAAATTAATTTTTCCTGTACGCAACCTTATGCCTATTGAATGGTTTTTAACTTAGCGGACAAAACAATCAAAATTTGGCTAAATTTGTGAATACAGCTTCATGAGATCACTGATAAAGCATAGCGATATACTGTTATTTATGGTACTCTTTTTTGTACCTGTTTTACTGGTTACGGGGCAAACAAAATATTCGCTGCCAGACGGAGAGGACTATGCCGATATTACAATTTCATCCGGGGATATTGCCGGCCGCTATGGAATTTCAAGCTTTTCATATGAGGAAGTGGAAAACATTTCAGGAAAATACCTGAAATTATCCGTTCCGGGGGCTTTTCCATCCGGAATACCTGGGACACCCCAGTTACCTGTGTTTTCAGAACTAGTTGAGGCAGATACTGCTTTTAATTATAAATTGGTGATCCATTCCCTGGATTCTGTTGTCATTGAGCTGAATGTTGAATTCACCGGATATCAGATTTTTCCTGCTCAGGCTTCGGTACAGAAAGGAATCGATACTTCCCACCCTTCATTTATTGGATACCCTGCATTGAACCAGCAGGCCAGTGGGGAGCAACAATCGATGATTAGCCTGGAACAGGAAGGAACAATGAGGGGAGTTGCCATTGCCAGGATCCAGTTCAATCCGTTTCACTTAGATCCGGATCATAATCTCCTGACCATCTACCATAATATTGATTTTTCTCTTATACCCACTGATTACCAGTTTGAATCCACAGAAATCAGGTCAGAACCCTTCAGGAGAGCCATCTCTTCGATTGTTCGTAATGATGAACAGGGCTCTCTAAAAAGACTTGTGAAAGATGAACCGGTAACAATGGTAATACTGTCAGATACCTTGTTCAGGAATTCGTTACAGCCATTGATTCAATGGAAGAAGGAAAAGGGAATCAGAATCATTGAAGCGTACACTACGGATCCCCAAGTGGGAAGTACCTACCAGGAGATCAGGAATTTTATGTTCAACATGTATACCAATCCCCCCGCAGGTTATGCTCCTCCTTCATATCTTCTGATTGCTGGAGATGTGGAGCATGTACCGGTATCTCAGCCTTCGGGGCAGATAACAGATCTCTACTACACAACGTTTGACGGTGCCGGCGATTATCTACCTGAAATTTTCCACGGAAGGATATCTGTGAAAAACGACACACAACTTACCAATGTGATCGATAAGATCCTCATGTATGAAAAATACGATTTTCCGGATCCTTCATTTCTGAACAGGACCATATTAATTGCCGGGTATGACGGTAGTTACGGGCCGGTACACGGTAATGGCCAGATTAATTATGCAGCCAATTATTATTTCAATGAAGGAAATGGTATAGATGCCGGTGTATATCTCCATCCGGAAGCAAGTAATCTGGACCATCAAATAAGGGTTGATATTTCTGAAGGTGCTGCCCTGGTCAATTATACAGGGCATGGAGAATACTACGGATGGCTGGATCCCTCTTTCAGGCTGCAGCATCTGGATACAATGAAAAATTATTTTAAGTATCCGTTGATGATTGGTAATGGATGTAAGACCAATCAGTTCAACCTTTCGGGTACGGATTGCTTTGCTGAGGCAATACTTAAACTGAAGGATCGTGGCGCAGTAGGTTACATCGGCGGGACAAATGACTCTTACTGGGATGAGGACTATTACTGGTCGGTGGGAGTGGGGCCTATAACATCACAGCCGGATTATAATTCAACCACCTTTGGTTATTATGATAAGCTGTTCCATCTCGGTAAAGAACCTGTTGAAGAATGGTCACCTAGTTTTGGTGAGATGATATTTGCAGGAAATATGACCGTACAGCAAAGTACATCCACCAAAAAGAAGTATTACTGGGAGATTTACCAGATTATGGGTGATCCCAGCCTGGTACCCTGGTTCAGGGAGCCGGCGAATCTTCCTGTAGACTTTCCGGTGAACATTCCGCTGGATGCTACCCAGGTTAGTATAAGGGCATCTGCCTACGATTATATAGCCATCTCCGCCCATGGAACTTTAATCGATGCGATGCATGCTGATAAGTTTGGTCAGGCATACCTGGAGATCCCAGCATCACTGGAGGAAGGAAATCTCACACTAGTTGTAACCGGCGATCATCGCCAACCCTTTATGGATACTATTTATAGGGGCAGTAGCCGCAGAGGGTATATTGAACTGGCAGAATATATGTTGAACCAGGAATCTGTCAGTATGGATCAGCAGATTTCCCAGGGTGAGCATTTTTCACTGAACCTTCAATTGGTGAACAAGAGCGACAGGTTGTTTCATTCCAGTGAACTGGTGTTACGGTGTCACGATGATTTTGTAATGATTTTGGATTCACTGGCTGTTACCGGTGTTATTAATCCCGGAGATTCAATCACATTAAATAATGTATTCAGGGTCGGTGTAAACGATTCTCTGGCAGATATGACTCCGTTCACCCTGGCAATTCATAAATCATCCAATGATCAAGGAAATGTGCTCTACCTGAAGGAGGTTGTACATTCAGCCGCACTCTCCTCCAAAGGAATTACCTGGGAGGACAGAACCCATGGCAACGGTAACAGAATCATTGAACCCGGGGAGCAACTATTATTTTCATGGAATATAAAAAATTCAGGGAGCTACAAGTCCGATTCCCTTAAAATAGCACCTAATACAGGAACTGAAATGCTATTTTCAGGATTTTCATCAGTAAATTTTGCGGGAATCCAACCCGGTGAGACAAAAGCATTGCAGTTTAAAGCTGAAATTCAAAATACCCAATCGCTACCGGCAGCATACCGACTTAAATTATCGGTTTCAAATCGGGCAGAAGATATCAGCGATAGTGTTTTTATTGCTTTCAACAGACATTATGAAGACTTTTCCACAGGTGATCTCTCATCCTTCAATTGGAAAAGCTCCGCTGTCAGTTGGCGACCCGATTCCCTGGTATTCAGCGGAGCTCCTTATTCGTTACGTTCCGGAAATATTTCTCACAGTGCCAGTACCTCGGTTCTGATAGAGTTTGAAACCAAGGTAGTTGATTCAGTAGTTTTTGATTACAATGTATCTTCTGAGTATGGGTACGATTTTTTTAAATTTTTTGTGGATAGTGGCCTGGTCGGGAATTGGTCGGGCGAAACCGGATGGCAGCAGTTTACACACCAGCTTCAACCGGGCAAGCACCAGCTGGAATGGAGATACCAGAAAGACAGCAATACCATTGGAGGAAAGGATGCTGCCTGGATCGATAACATCGTATTTCCGGCGAATTTATTCGACAGCCTGGATATGGCTGTTTTGAAACTGATTCTGCCAATTTCCGGTAAGTCACTTGGTGGAGATGAAATAGTGAAAATCGAGGTGATGAATTCCGGAAAGGATACCGTAGCAGGATTCACAGCGGCATACAAATTTGGAAATTCCCAATGGTTGGAGTATGAACATCCCGAACTGGTGCTGCCAGGTCAGAACATTGAAATAATGTTTCCCGGAACCATTAATATGCAAGGAATCGAGACTTATGGTATAACAGTCGCTATACGTGCTGATGGTGATGCATTCCCGGGTAATGATACCGTCCTATTCATGGTTGACCATTATGCATTTCCCGACCTGTCCCTGGAACATGCAGGTATGGATAGTATATCCGGAATTTATACCAATTTGATGGCACTGGTAGCTAATGAAGGAAATAATTTCATAGAAAATTTCAATTACACCATTCTGTTAGATAATGAATTCTTACGTTCCGGCGTTACCTCGATCAATCTTGAACCGGGTCAAGTAACTGAGCTTTCCATCCCGCTGATCCGTGAAAATGATAAGAACATTGATTTCGGATGGCATGATTATGAGATATTTTCAAAACCGGACAGTGTGGATGCTAACAACAGACTGAATGGAACAATTTTCTGGAATGTTCAATCCATCCACCATGAGGGTCAGGAATCTGTTAGAATTTATCCCAATCCTGTAAATGGTTATTTCTGGATTGAAATACCTCCTGCAACTCAGAAGCCTGTAACAGTTGGTTTTTATACACTGGATGGGAAAAAGATCATTTCAGATGTTATTCATTCAGACAAACAACAGTTCAATACAGCGATATTTAAATCTGAAGGAATATATATAGTTACGATCAGTAGTGGGAAAGGTAATATTATTTCAAACGGGAAAATAAGGATCAGTAAATAACAGCACCCTGTCATCCATCCAGATACCTGAGCATGGTAATGGTGCGCTCTATTTTAGTCTGACATCCAGGGTGCCGGCCCGAATATAATAACAGGGGGAATAACAGTCTCCTGCTCCATTTACCACCTGGAGTTTATCACCATCTATGGCAATTACAGGAACTCCATCCTTTTGATACGTTGCTTTTACAGCGTATTCTACACCTACTTCAGATAACAGTAAAAATTCTTCGGTCCAGGTTGTGTCAACATAGTCAATGACGCCGTCCTCATAATCCCCCTTGTAGAAAGTAAGAGGGACAAATGGATTTTCATCATCGATTGTAACGTATACGAAGAGATCTGCAGAATCAGGGATAAATTCAAGACAATAATCACAGTCGATATAAAAATTAAGATCCTCCTGTTCGCATCCGGAAAATTTCACAGAAATAATCAGGAGAAGGAACAGGACCAGTCTGGTTATATATTTACCTTTTTTCATCTGGATTCAATACATTGGTTGCTTAAGATTCAAAAAATATCTGTACTTGCAGGAACACTTATACAATTTATTTATTGGTTGTGAATTTTAAATAATGCAAAATCGTATTAGTTTTATTCCCAGTAAATTTCTTTTCTGTCATACTGAACTTTAGGATAAGCAATTCTAAAGTAGACGGACAGATTGAATTTTAAACTTTTATCAAGCGTAGTCTCAAAATTGTACCAATCGACACCGGTTTTGATCCCTGCAAATTTTCCGAGAAGGCTAAGGCCGGCAGCGGGAATTATCTTATAATCGATACCCGGATCATTGGAGGTCCCTTTGTAATCAGGGAATGAAAGGTATCCATTGACAGATGCATAGGCAGAGAGGGTTACACCACCCGGTGATTCTGCCAGTCTGAAGTATTTTCCAATACTGTGGCTCCAGCCAATCCTTCTTTCCCTGAACTGGTAAATAGTATCTTCTGAGGGAGGCTGTACATGTAACAAAAAAGGCCTGTAGTCGACTCCGGTTTCAAAATAGTATCCAAACTTGCTGTCAACCATGCCGCCTCTGAATTGAATCAGGTAATCGGTGCTGTTGAATGAATTTCCAAACAACAGTTGAAATTCTGAAAAATCAGTACCTGGGGCCGGCTTACCTCCATGATCCCTAATGAGTGCCATGATGGTATCATTCCCGCTTGTTCTTGCCAGGTCAGCCATGGACCTTCCTTTGTTTGTTTTGTGATGAATATCGGCCCCTTTATCCATCAGTAATTTAAAAGACGCAACATCTCCGTAAATGATAGCATATGCCAACGGTGTATAATTCTTTTTATTGGATAGGTTCACATTCGCTCCATATTCAAGGAGCAGTTCCAGAATAATATGTGTTCCGTGTTGCGTAGCAACGATAGCAGGGGTATTGTCCTGTTGATCACGGGTATCGGGGTTAAGTCCGTTTTGTAGCAGTACATCTGTTGTTTCGATATTTTCAAATGTTACGGCTGCCATCAGCGGGTCATTCCCCTGGTCATCACTAACTGTTTCATCTGCATTATAGAACATAAGAAGATCAGCCGACTGGTATTGGTTTGTTGCCGCAGCATAAATCAGTGGCGTTACCCCAAATCCATCCTTCACATTCGCATCTGCACCCTGTTCCAGCAGGTATTTCGCAGCCTGGAAGTCGTTTTTGAAAATCGCTATAAACAACGGGGTTTCATCGTTATAACCTTTTGCATTGACATTGGCACCATGTTCTACCAACATCTTCATAATTTCCATATTTCCTTTTTCCACTGCATACATAAGCGCAGAGTTGCCTGTTGAAGACAAAGCATCCGGGTTTGCACCACGCTGCAATAACATGGTCGAATTCTCAGCGCTGTTTTTAATTACAGATTCCACGAGGTTCCGGTTATGATCACCGGCCACGAAGTAGGATGTATCAGTCTGTGTATTAACCGCGATTTCCTGGGCATTACTGAGTCTATGACTCGCAAGCAGAAGGATCACAAATAGAACTGGAGGTATTTGTTTATTGAATTTCATCCGATTATATTATTAGCCTCCTGATCTTTTAACTTTATAGCCCAGATCCGTTAATATTTTGATCGTTTTATCGCGATGGTCACCCTGCAGGAGTATCTCCTGTTCCTTGACTGTTCCACCAACACCACATCTGTTTTTCAGTTCACTACCCAGTTCCTTCAGTTCATCTGATGAGCCTTTGAATCCAGCAATAAGTGTAACAGCTTTCCCTTTCCTGTTTTTTTTGTCCAGACTAACAATCAGTTTTTGCTGCCCAGGAAGGGGTGTATTCTGCTCATCCTCCTTTTCATATTCATAATTGTAATTCTCATTGGTGGAATAAACCGTTCCCAATCGCTTCTTCCAATCGTTTTCCATGTTAATGACTTTTATACAAATGTAACAGATTGGTTATAAGTAACTCAAAAATTGATGTGAAAAATTTTTGGAAATGTCAGTAATGTCATACATCAACTGTTACCCAGTTCCAGCTGATTTCTGATCAATTCGTAATAATGTCCCTTTATTTTTATGAGTTCTGCATGGCTTCCCTCTTCCATAAGTTTTCCATTTTCCAGGACAATAATCTGGTCTGCATTTTTAACAGTACTAAGCCTGTGAGCAACGATTACAACTGTTTTTCCCCTGAAAACTGATTCCATGTTTTCCATGATCTTTTTCTCATTGGCTGCATCAAGAGAACTGGTCCCTTCATCGATAAACAGGAAGTCCGGATTATTGTAGATAGCACGTGCGATCAGAATTCTCTGTTTTTCACCACCGCTGATCGACAGTCCCTGGTTCCCGATAATTGTATTGTATCCCAGCGGCAATTGGTCAATAAAATCATCTATACAGGCCATTTTTGCCGCATGCATCAGTTTATTTGTATCGATTACTTCATGGCCCAGTGCGATATTTTCAGCGATGGTATCTGCAAAAACATACCCATCCTGCATGACTACCCCGCAATGCCTCCTCCAGAAATCAGCAGGAATATGTACAATACTTTGATCACCAATCCTGATTTCACCATTTGATGGCGGGTAGAAGCCCAGTAACAGTTTTATGAGCGTAGATTTCCCGCTTCCGCTCCTCCCAACAATGGCAGTTACCGTGTTTGGCCGGAGTTTCAGGTTAATATCTTCAAGTACAGGCCTGGAATGGGGCCCGCTGTAACTGAATCCCAGGTTTTTGATTGTGATGTTCGAACCATCTGCTAAAAGGGCCATTCCGGATCGCTGTTCTGTTTCGTCCTTGGTTTCATGGATCTCATTGAGCCGTTCAAGGCTGAGGCTTGCATCCTGGGCACGGTGCATGAAGTCGATCATCTGTTCCAAAGGAACATTCAACTGCCCCAGAATGTAACTGACAGCCAATAACATACCCAACGTCATAGATCCGTCGATAACTGCAATTGCAGCAACTACAGTTATCAGGATGTTTTTCAGCTCGTTGACGAACCGGCCGCCTGCTTCCTGGTACTGATCAATGGCAAGTCCTTTCATATTAATTCTGAACAAGACTGCCTGGATGTTCTCCCATTCCCAACGTTTTGGACGTTCTGCATTATTGATCTTGATATCCTGGATACCGTGTACCAACTGTATCAGCTTTCCCTGGTTTTCCGACTGGCTGATGAAACGTTTCTGGTCGAGCGTCCTTCTCCTCTTCATGAATATCCATACCCACAGAAAATAGAGAATCGATCCGGTAAGAAAGATCAGCAGGATTTTTATACTGAAAATTGCAAGAATAACGGAGAATACCACAAGGTTGAAAAGTGAAAACAGTATGTTCAGAGAGGAGGTGGTGATGAACGATTCTACCCTCCTGTGGTCTCCAATCCGTTGCAAAATATCGCCCGTATGTTTAGTTTCAAAAAATCCTACCGGTAAGCGCATAAGTTTGGCAAGGAAGTCGGATATTAGTGAAATATTGATACGCGTACTCATATGGAGCAAGATCCATCTACGGATAAAATTGATTCCCATGAAACTCATGATCAATACAAACTGGAAAGCCAGGATCAGGTAAATGAATCCTGGATCGGAATTACTGATCCCGAAATCAACAATGCCCTGGAACATAAATGGAAGCATTAGCTGAATGACAGATCCGAGAATCAGGCCGAGTAAAAGCTGATAACCCAGTTTCTTGTGTGGGAAAAGGTATTTGGTGAGAATTCCTAATCCTGATTTTTTCCTTTTCTCCTCATCCTGTTGATAAAATTCTGGCGTTGGTTGAAGAAGTAATACCGTCCCTTTTTCCTCGTCATCTTTTCTTGTGCTGACCCAATTCTTTAAAAATTCTTCTCGTGAATATGTAATCAAACCTAGTTGAGGATCAGCGATATAAACTTTATTTTTTCGTATTTTGTATACAACTACAAAGTGGTTCTGCTTCCAGTGTACGATCACAGGTAACGGTGCTTCCCTGCTTAGTTTTTGCCAGGAGAGTGAAACGCCCAGGGACTTGAATCCTATTGATTCTGCAGCATCAGCTATACCAAGCATGGAAACCCCATCGCGCGCAAGGTATGATCTGTCCCTGAGTGTCTGAAGCGTGAAGTGTTTGCCGTAGTATTTTGCAATTATGCGTAAACATGCTGGACCACAGTCCATTGCGTCGAGTTGTTGATAAAATGGAAATGTTGACATATCCTGCTGCTTGGTTTGTTAAAAATATAAAATATTTGGTAACAGTTCGAGCAGGTTATCAACCGGATTGTTATGGGGTTTCTAATCTCCTGATTAATTTAGCCGACTTTCGTCTATAGATCCCCTCATGGTCCGTCAATTGATTCAGATATTCCACTGCTTTTCCCGGTTGATCCTCCATGATATGATATATGGCAAGATACCAACTGGCATGATAAGGGATGGTAGTATTTTCCAGGTGAGTCAACGTTTTAAGTAATTCCATGGCTCTACTGGGTTCACCCGTTTCAAAACAAGTGATCGCATAAAACATTTTTATGGCCGGATTGTTTTTCCCCGGAAGTGAGTCATTTTCAAACAAGACCCTGGCTTTACCATATTCACCCTCCTTGAAATATTCCATGGCCAGGAGATTTTGGCTCCTGGTTGTTCCGGCAAACTGATCCAGCAGAGCGGAGTTTGCCGGATTATAATATGCTTCGGCCAGATCCTGTAGTTCTCTTTCGGGCCATAAAATCAGTACCAGTAATGTTGAAACAGCGGCAATGAATAACCCGGTCTTGTATATTAGTCTGTAGGATTTAGAAGTGAAAGATTTCTTCTCTGAAACATACTTTTCTGCCACTTTATTTAGTTGGGCTAATAATACATGTTCTTGTTGCGTAGGTTCGGTGTTTCTATAACGTTCTATGTCAATTTCTGCAATAATTGAGGCAATTAATTCATCTCTGTTGCTTTTATCCGGTAGCTCTTCAATCAATAATTTTTCTTTTGCGATATTCCAGATCAGGAGCACAGATTTGTATTCACCCTCAAGTACGGAATCTGAGGTGAGGCGTTGTTCAAATATTTTACGCTCTTCAGTCTCCATTTCACCTGAGATATATTTTATAATATTTTCTGTATTAACCATTTTTTTGTTTTATAAATGTTGGGTCTGCCTGAATCCTTTCGATCAGTGTTTTCCTGCACCTGTATTTTTTATCAGATGTATGATGTGCCGTGTTTATTCCCATGGCCACCCTGATCTCCTCAAGGGAAAGTCCGTTAAAGTACATTTTCAGGATCTGTTGACAATCGGGACTTAAATTATTAAAATGCTTGTCAAACAGCTCTCTGGTCTCATCAACGGTCATTTTGCTGTAATCGGTTTCCGAGTCGAAAACCGA
This sequence comes from Bacteroidales bacterium, assembly GCA_040880545.1. Lineage (GTDB taxonomy): Bacteria > Bacteroidota > Bacteroidia > Bacteroidales > M55B112. The sequence continues at coordinate 41,378 of JBBDIE010000036.1, forward strand.
TGGCATCTCCTTGAGTAAATTAATTCTGAGATAGTGTTTTTTGCGGTCCTGTATCCATAATCGTTTGCATACAGCGTAGAGATAGGTGTTAAATTTACACTTTAATGTAAAGTTTCCTTCGGTAATCTTTTTATAAACGATGATCATTGCCTCCTGGAAGATATCCCGGGCATGGTCCTCAGTTCCACCGTGGTGCACGACGTATGCCTCGACGTATGGGTACATTTCTTCGTAAACATGCGTTAATGTACTGTTATCGTGGGAAGCAATTCCTTCAATTATGTCGTTGTCATTCGGCATATTCAGGTTCAAGCTGTTTCTTAAACTCAAATAGAAACCGCCCCTTTTCCAAATACTCATAGCTCCCATAAATGCGGGAATACCTCAATGGGGCTCCTAATTCTTTCATTACACCCAGGTAGTTGTAAAGCGATCTTTCAGATATGGACAGACGGCTCGCGAAATCTTCAGGGCTCCCTGTAGATTTCAATTGTATCAGTCTGTCCATTCTTTGAATTATTCTGATAAATTCCATTGTCGTCATCGTTTTTTACCTGTTAATGTGATGAGAACCGAAAATATCGTGTTATTTTTTGATTTTTTTCTGGTTTTTTAATGATGACTTGTCAACAATCACATTATCAGATATATAATCGGTTCGACATTGTTGGGTGAAAGATTACCATTTGCATGGATAGATTCCGTACATAAGCTAAGTTAGTTGATCAAATACCTTGCACTTTAATTAGACTATCGCACTGATTATGAATACAATTCATGTTTTTCAGCAGACCCTATATACTGAAATTAACAATGGAACTGGAAAAAAGTTGGATATTCAGCCAGGATCTGTCGCTCAATATCAGGCTGTTAGAACGGTAGATCTGACATGTCTACATTTCCGCCAGAGATGATAATTCCGACTTTTCTTTTGAGAAACCTTTCCCTTTTTCTGAAGAGCGCTGCCACAGCAACGGCACTTGATGGTTCGATAACAATTTTCATACGTTCCCAGATATAACGCATGGCTGAGATTATTTCAGATTCTTCAACCCGGATAATATTGGGAACATATTTCCTGATGATGGGGAAGTTCAGGTCCCCGAGTTGTGTTTTCAATCCATCGGCAATGGTGATGGGATTAACCGAGGGCTGAATTTTTCCTATTTTTAAAGAGAGATAGGCGTCATCTGCACCAAATGGCTCGCTGCCTATTGTTTCCGATTCCGGCAGCAGGTAGTGCTGAACAAGAGCGGTTCCTGCGATCAGGCCTCCTCCGCCAACAGGTGTCAATAGTATATCCAGGTCCCCCACTTCATGGATCAATTCCCAGGCAGCGGTTCCCTGTCCGAGAATCACATCCATATTATTGGATGGATGAATGAACGTAGCCTGAGTTTTCTCCTGGATTTCTTTGCATACTTTTTCCCTGGCCGCCAGGGTTGGGGCACACTCTATCACTTCAGCCCCATATCCTCGTACAGCTTCAATTTTTACCCTGGGAGCATCTCCGGGCATAACAATATACGCTTTTGCATCAAGCGTTTTGGATGCCAATGCCAGCGCCTGTGCGAAATTACCGGAAGAGTGCGTGACCACACCTTTTGATCTGTCGGTTTTGGAAAGCTGAAGGATGGCATTGGTTGCCCCTCTCATCTTAAATGCTCCCATCCTTTGAAAATTTTCGCATTTAAAAAAAACTTTCGAACCAGTCTTTTCATTGATCGTTCTCGATTCAAGAACGGGTGTGTTATGGATGTACGGAGTTACCCTTTTTACAGTGTCTTTAATATCGTTGAGCGTTGGTAGCATAATGTATGTTTTTTTCAGATTGAAAATGCATCGCTGATTCATTGATCATAAACTGATTGTGGAGCCCGCTTTACTCTTAATTTCCTGAAAATGTCATTCGTAAAACCACGTTCATCAGTTCTTCTACGGGCCAAGAAAAATACGATATTTTATCATCATATCCACAAGGGAAACTGTTTTTATAGATGAATCCGGCAAAAGGGGAAGAATAAATTAATTTATTACAACCCTGAAAGTGACAGCAACATCCGGTAAGGCATAATCAAAGAGCTTGTAAAAATTAATCATTGGCTTCCACTCAATTCCCACTACAATTGGCACCTCCCTGAATACATACTCGGATCCTGCTAAAATTGCAGCCCCCAGGGCAAACTCATTGTCCCAGTTTCCGGTGTGGAGACCGGCACCGGCATAATAATGAAGCCTTTTCTTTGAATATGGTGTGAACTGATATCCGTAAATAGCAGTAAACAGAAATCCATGGGGGTTATACAGGGCCTGTGCTTCCATGGTAATCTCATTTTTTATGAAGTGTTTGAATGTAACACCGGAAGAATATCCTGCTTTGATACCAACGGCATTGTCATAGGGTTGTGCAGCAACCTGCAGGGTTGTAACAATCAACAACAACAAGGTATTTCTTAAGAATTTCATCATGTCCGTTTATTTAGTGTCTGTCCATCATGTCCGATATACGTATGAATAGTTTATTTTCAGTGGTATTCAGAATAAAAATGTATTCATCGTTTGAGCCCTCTTTTAACCACAGAATTAAGGGAGTTTAAAAATAATCCAGTATCCCACCACTCAAGAG
>JBBDIE010000037.1:0-1315 GCA_040880545.1 Bacteroidales bacterium
AATCTATTAGAACAATTGTTTACTTGTCAGATGCTTCTGTTTCAGGAATTACACCCGCTAGAAGTGCTTGCAAGATAACTCCAACTGCGTTATACTTGTCCGAAAATTGGTCATTTACAATAGTAAACTCCCTCTTTTCGACCATGCCCACCGATCAAGCTATGGCGGCATGCGGTCGCAAAACTTGTACTTGAAGCTTTTTGCCAAGCACTTTCAGAATATATTAGTTTTAGCTACGCTGAGCTCACAAGTTCGGTTCTTTCAGGAGCTATTAATAAGCCAGTATTGTCGATCTTGAAATAAAGAATGTATGTCGGTGTGTTGAAGTTCAGCCAGGAATCCATGAAAAAATAGCATGGTCCTTTTCAATTCCAACTAATATGGGCGATTATTCCGCAAACATCTTTATGACAGTAGACGGTTAGTTCCAACGAAGGTTTCACTGATAGTGTGAAGATAATCGAGTGCCGCCTGATTCAAAAAAATCCTTAAATATTCCTGAAAGTGGTTCCGGCTACAAGCACCAGAAAACCGATCAATAAAAGGATGTAATTATGTTCACTCAACACCTGAACATCGGTATAGTGACCAATAATTCCTAGGCCACCAGCGATCAATCCGATGATCCATGTAATTTTCATTGGAGAGGAAGGAGCTTTCATAGTATTTGTTTTTATCTGGTCGAAGTGACCTGGTTTGTACTATTGTTTTTTTTCTGAGTACCATCGTAAAGCGGCCGGTTGAATTTATAATGTGCCGGGTTTTCTGCCGTTCTAAGATTTGTGATGAAAAAGGTAAAACAGACCCAGCTGCAGCCCCCTGTTATAGGATTTTACTGCATCATTGGCATTGATATTGGTGAAGCTGTGGTTGTACCTGAAGCTGTATCCAAATCCAGTGGAAGGTTTCACATAGCTCATTCCCACAGCCAGGCCAAGGTCGATATTTTCATAATTTACTTTTATGTCTGTGCTTCCACTACCGTTAACTGATCTGGCGTTTACAAGGATACCCAACTGTGGACCTGCTTCCCACCTGAACCCATTATCGTGCATATATTGTAAAAGTATGGGTATGTTGACATAATTCAGATTGAGATGGATATCACTGCCACCACTTTTGTATTTGGGGCCCTGTACTGAGTAGACCACTTCTGGTTGCACGGCAAATACCTTGTTAAAGTGGATATGGCCCAATAAACCAAAATTAAAACCAATTTTAGGCTCATAATCGGCACTATTATCGCCTGAGATTGTGTATGCGTTTAAGCCTCCTTTAACACCAAGATTCACGTGTTGCGAATGAACAACACTTG
>JBBDIE010000038.1:0-6900 GCA_040880545.1 Bacteroidales bacterium
AGTACTTGGAGTACTTGGAGTACTTGGAGTACTTAGAGTACTTAGAGTACTTAGAATACTTAGAGTTGTTGGAGTTTGTCAATTAAGTGGAGTGGCTGGATCATATTCTTCGTTTTTGCACTTTTTTTAACCACAGCGTTAAGGGAGTTTAAATTTATCCTGTATCCATTACTCAAGAGCTTGCTCCTTACTCCCGCTCTTTAGCACGTTAAAAAATCCCTCAAAAAACCTCTGCCCCCAACTCTGTGCAAGCTTGCTCTCTGTGTCCTCTGTGGTTAAAAAAGGGCTCTTACGATGAATACCGGCCCCATATCTAACGCATCCCGGTTCTGACAATTTCTCTGGTTAAAAAAATATCATTCATTGAATACAGCCACTACTTTGTCCTCCGGTACACGAAGAAGGATTAAACCTTTTAATAAATAAGTTATCAAAAGGACAAATAACAAACAAATTTGAGTGGCTGGATCATAATATTCGAGATCAATGCAGTAACGCAACTATCGGACATGATGGACAGACACAAATTAAAATCCTTAAAAATGAACACATTAATTATCAAAAAAGGGATGCTTGCAATATTTGCCTCAGCAATAATGCTTGTTTCCTTAGATGCACAACCTCGTACAGGATGCGGAGCTGGTCCGGGACAAGGTTGGAGCGACAAAAACCAGGGTGGATTCTGCATTGAAAATATCATTGCCGACCTCACCGAAGATCAGAAAGCTGCCCTTACAGAATTAAGGACAGAACACTACCGTCAGATGAAAGATTTCAGAAACCAGATGGGTGAAGTCAAAGCAAAAGAGCGCACAATTATGTCTCAACACAAAATTGACACCAAAGCCGCTGAGAAACTGATTGATCAAAAAACAGATCTGACAAACAAACAGATGAAGGTAAGGCTTGCGCACCGTGCCGCAGTAAAAGAGATCCTGACAGAGGAGCAGTTATTGCAGCTGGAGCAACGCAGAGGACACCACTTTGCAGCCCAAAAAGGTCAGCAAAAGGGACAAGGAATGGGGAATAATTTCGGCCCGCGTCACCGCCATGGTCGCGGTATGAACTTCTGATCATCCAGAAAAACAGAAAAACCGCCAGGTGGCCCGTACTATGTAACGGCTCGGTTGGCGGTTTTTTATTGTATCTGATCGAGGAACTTTATTATTCCGGCACGGGCCTCTTCAGGCTCCTCAATAAAACCCATGTGGCCCGAGTTTTTCAAAACCAGTACCGATGCATGCGGGGCAATTTCTGTCATCTTCCGGAATACACTTTCCCCGATATAGTTGTCCCTCTCTCCCCAGATAAAGAGCGACTTCAGATCATCCCTCTTAAGCGTCGGTGTATGATCCTTACGTGCTTTCATTCCGTTAAGAAGTGCAATAATTCCCTCATCGGGGCATCCTGATGCTATCTCTTTTACCCTCCTTATCTCCACCTCCAACTTATCCAGATTCTTATCTGCAAATCCTTTGGGAATATTTGTATGAATGATCTGCATCTTTTTGCCACACTGTACAAGACTGATCTCACGTTCTCGGTTTAACTTCTTCTCTTCATTATCTGCAAAACAGGTGGAATGGAAAAGACAGTATCCGGCTGTTCTTCCGGGATACTTGCTCACAAACTCCATGGTCAGATACCCTCCCATGGAGTGGCCAAAGAGTACCACCTTCCCTGCCCCCTCAGCATCCAGTACCGCTCCAACAACCTCTGCCATATCTTCCATTGAATGTATGGAACCAAGAATTCCCGATTTTCCGTGTCCCGGAATATCCACACAAATTACTTTGTACTTATTGGTAAAGCCCGATGCAAAATCACTCCAGATGACAGATGATTCCAGATATCCGTGCAGAAAAAGCAATGGCATACCTTCTCCTTCAACCGTATAGTAGACCGGTATATCCTTGTATTTGATTGATTTGGTCATTTTGTTGGTATTCTTTCCGCAAATATAATGCTGCCCGGAAAAACAACACCATGATCACCTGAATGATAGAATGATTTAGAGTCAGGATAAATTACGGCAACTACGATTTGTTCATGATCACCTCAATGGCATCAGGATCAATGGGAATATTTTCAGAAAGATTCAAAGGTTCATTCTCTGTGATCAGTATATCATTTTCCAGCCGTATGCCTATCCCCTCCTCCCTGATATATATTCCCGGTTCACAACTCAGTACCATCCCCGGCTTCAGTGGAACCGCCGGATCAAACCTGTCGTGTACATCAATACCCATTGAATGTGAAGTTCCATGCCAGTAATATTCCTGCCATAAGGGAAATTTCTTTGAATGTTTCTTAATATCAGCCACTTCATAGAGCTTCAACTTTACATGTTCCTCCTCCCATAGGGCTCCCACCTCCCTGTTAAATTCACTTAGCAAAATTCCGGGCTTCATTAATTTGATCGCTTTTTGCATCACACGCAAATTTGCATCATACAGCGCCCTTTGTCTGCGGCTGAACCTTCGGTTAACAGGGATCGTCCTGGAAATATCGGCTGCATAATATTCCCAGTCGGCACCAAAATCCAGCAGCAACAGATCACCATCGTTACAAACACCTCTGTTTTCTATATAATGTAATATCAGCGCATTGGTGCCCGAAGCTACTATCGGATCAAATGCATGCTCCCTTACCCCTTGTGACAGAAATTCACAGGTAAGGATCGCCGCTGCTTCGTATTCCATCATTCCCGGATTGAGGCTCTGCAACAACCTGATAAAAGCATCCCCGGTAATACTGATCGCTTTACGAATCATTTCAATCTCTTCCGGTTCCTTGTACATCCTGATCCTGGTCATTAAAGGTGCCAGGTCATGTTCCTGCAGACGACTCGATTGCGGTCCAATTATTTTCCTGATCTCCAACTCGTTGGAAGGAAAAACTGATCTCCCGTCAGATTCCGGGGTCCCAAAGTAGAGATACCTGCAGTTTTCAAGGATCTCCAACAAATCTCTTTTAATCTCAGCATTGTAACGGACATTTTTAACCCCGGAAATACTTTCAGCCTCCTTTGGAGTGATGGGGTTGCCATCATACAACATCGATCTTTTATCTCTCTGAGGTATAAAAAGTACTTCGCTGTAGCTGTTTGATCCCCCATCCGGATAGATCACCAGCGTACAGGCTTCCTCCCTTATTCCAGTCAGATAATACATATCAGAAGACTGCCTGAATGGATGGTGCTGGTCGCCATTTCTGGGCATCAACCTGTTTGAGGAGATGATTACAGCAGAAGCCGGCAGTAAGAGTTCTTTTAATTTAAATCGACTCTTAATAAAAAATCCGGATGATAATTCGGCCATCTTTCTGTGATTAAAATTTTGATATCTTGACGATTAACAGTTCAGGGGGCGAATATTTTATATGCAATACAGCATACAATTGCCAAAAGAAAATATTTATATTTGTTTTTACTTGAACTGTTAGTACGTTGCAAGATAATTAACTTCTTTTAATCTGTTTATTATGACCCGTATTTTCACTTCCTCAATCGGTAAAAAATTAATCATGTCCCTGGCGGGTATATTTCTGATTACCTTCCTCCTGGTACATTTAGGTATTAACCTGTTGGTCATACTGAATGATGATCCGATGGTATTTAATAAGGCGGCTCATTTCATGGGTACAAACATAATCATCAAGGTCTTTGAGGTCGTGCTGTTTGGCGGATTCCTGCTGCACATTATTTACGCGTTGATCATCCAGGTCCAGAACTGGCTTGCCCGGCCTAAAAGGTATCAGAAAGCCACCAAAACCGAAACTTCAGCCTTCTCCAGGTGGATGATCCATACAGCAGTGATCATACTGATATTTCTGGTAATACACCTTACCGACTTCTATTTTAAAGCCAAGTTCAGTCATGGTGCGGTGGATATTGTTGCAGGCGTGCATGACCTGGCATCATTGATCATCAATAAATTTCAGATTCCCGGCTTTGTAATCTTCTATATCGTCTCATTTATTCTCCTCGGGTTTCACTTGCTCCATGGCTTTCAGAGTGCGTTCAAAACATTGGGTATCAACAATAAACGTTATACCCCCTTCATCCAGGTAATAAGTATCATATACACAGTTATTGTGGTATCCGGGTTCTCTGCAATTCCGCTGCTGATCTATTTCAATTAATTCTATTAATGTATTTTATCCTATGACGAAATTAGATTCAAAAATTCCCAAAGGTCCGCTCAACAAGAAATGGTCCGACTACAAGGCAACCCAAAATCTTGTAAATCCGGCAAATAAGCGGAAGCTCGATATCATTGTTGTTGGTACCGGACTTGCAGGAGCCTCTGCTGCGGCTTCCCTGGCCGAGATGGGTTTCAAGGTAAAATCATTTTGCTATCAGGACAGCCCCAGAAGGGCGCACAGTATAGCGGCACAGGGAGGAATAAACGCTGCGAAGAATTATCCGAATGACGGTGACAGTGTTTACCGCCTGTTTTACGATACCATCAAGGGAGGTGATTACCGTTCCCGTGAAGCCAATGTTTACAGGCTGGCAGAAGTAAGTAACAATATCATTGATCAGTGTGTTGCCCAGGGTGTTCCGTTTGCAAGGGAATATGGAGGAACACTGTCCAACCGCTCGTTTGGCGGGGCCCTTGTTTCCAGAACATTTTACGCACGTGGGCAGACCGGACAGCAGTTGTTGTTGGGAGCATACCAGGCGCAGAGCAGACAGATCAAACTGGGGAACATTGACATGTACCCACGTATGGAGATGATGAACCTGGTGATGATCGAGGGGAAGGCCCGGGGGATCATAGCCCGTGACGTGATCACAGGAAAATTAGAACGATTTGGCGCCCATGCTGTGGTGCTGGCAACCGGCGGGTACGGCAATGTATTTTTCCTGTCGACCATGGCGATGGGATCAAATGTTAGTGCAGCCTGGCAATCATATAAAAAGGGTGCAGCCTTTGGCAACCCCTGCTATGTTCAGATACATCCCACCTGTATTCCTGTTCACGGCGAATACCAGTCGAAGCTCACCCTGATGAGTGAAAGCCTCAGAAACGATGGCCGGATATGGGTTCCGAAACAGAAAGAGGACGCGGAAAGGATCCGGAAAGGAGAGATCACCCCGGAGGATCTTCCCGAAGAGGGAAGGGATTATTACCTGGAGCGCCGGTACCCTGCATTTGGAAACCTGGTGCCCAGGGATGTTGCTTCAAGGGCCGCTAAGGAACGGTGTGATGCCGGGTTTGGCATCGGACCTACCGGGCTGGCAGTATACCTGGATTTTAAAGACGCTATTGCCAGATTGGGCAAAGAGAGTATCGAGGCCAAGTACGGAAACTTGTTTCAGATGTACGAAAAGATTACTGACCAGAATCCCTATGAAACGCCGATGATGATCTATCCGGCCATACATTATGCCATGGGTGGATTATGGGTTGATTATGAACTTCAGACAACTGTACCAGGGTTGTTCGCCACCGGGGAAGCTAATTTTTCAGATCACGGCGCAAACAGACTGGGAGCTTCTGCCCTCATGCAGGGACTGGCCGACGGATACTTTGTACTTCCATATACGATCCAGAATTACCTGGCAGATGAAATTAACACGCCGCGCTTTTCAACAGAAATTACGGAATTTGATACAGCAGAAAAGGAGACCATGGACAGGCTCTCCGGACTGATGGGAATCGGGGGGACCAAGACCGTGGATTCATTCCACAAAAGATTGGGCAAGATTATGTGGGATAACGTAGGAATGGCAAGGAACAAAGAGGGTCTGAAAAGTGCTGTTAAGGAATTAAAGCTGCTGAAAGAGGAGTTTTATGACGACCTGATGATCCCTGGTGAATTGAATGATATGAATCCTGAATTACAGAAGGCGGCCAGGCTGGCCGATTTTTTCGAACTGGGAGAGCTGATGGCCCGGGATGCCCTGATGCGGGAAGAGTCGTGCGGCGGACACTTCAGGGAAGAATTTCAAACGGAAGAAGGAGAGGCCCTTCGTAACGACAGCGATTTTGCTTATGTTGCGGCCTGGTTCCATAAAGGGGACGACAAAGAGCCCGAAATGATCCGGGAACCCCTGGTATTTGAAGAGATAGAAGTTAAACAAAGAAACTATAAATAATGCCCGTTATGAATTTAAAATTGAAAATCTGGCGACAAAAGAATGCCTCTGAACGGGGAGGTTTTGTAGACTACGATATTAACAACATTTCTCCCGATAGTTCATTTCTGGAAATGCTGGATGTACTGAATGAAGAGTTGATTATCCTGGGTGATGACCCGGTGGTATTCGATCATGATTGTCGCGAAGGTATATGTGGGGCATGCGGCATGTATATCAACGGCCGTCCCCATGGACCGGATGATCTTATTACAGTTTGCCAGTTACACATGCGCAAATTCAAAGATGGTGATACAATAGTTATAGAACCCTGGCGTGCCAGGGCCTTTCCTGTTATCAAGGATTTGGTGGTCGACCGGTCTGCCTTTGATGAACTGATCAAAGAAAGCGGGTATGTATCCGTAAATACAGGCAACGCCCCGGATGCCAACGCCATTCCCGTGGAGAAGGAATATGCGGATCTTGCCATGGATGCTGCCACATGCATAGGATGCGGCGCATGCGTAGCTGCCTGTAAAAATGCATCTGCCATGCTCTTCGTATCTGCAAAGGTGTCGCACCTGGCACTCCTTCCACAAGGCAAGATTGAAGCTAAAAAACGTGCCGCTTCCATGGTCGCAAAAATGGATGCACTGGGCTTTGGAAACTGTACCAACACGGGAGCCTGTGAGGCAGAATGCCCGAAAGGCATAAAACTTACAAATATTTCCCGGCTGAACCGGGAATACTTTAAAGCAAGTTTGTTTTAACGGAAGGGAAGTATAATCATAGTCACCATATTATTTTATCCTTTC
>JBBDIE010000039.1:0-6868 GCA_040880545.1 Bacteroidales bacterium
ACATTCACGGTGGTTCTGAACATATCCAGGATTCGGTCCACCGCCAGGATGATACCGATCCCTTCCAGGGGCAGACCCACGGCATTCAGAATAATGGTCATCATCACCAGGCCGCTCATGGGTATACTGGCTGCACCAATGGAGGCCAGTACCGCAGTGATAACAATAATTCCCTGCTGCCCCAGCGAAAGATCGAACCCATACACCTGGGCAATAAATATGGTGGCCACACATTCGTACAGGGCCGTACCGTCCATATTGATTGTGGCTCCGATGGGCAAAACAAATCCGGCCGCCTCTTCAGAGGCTCCTGAATGTTCGGTGACAGCCTTCATGGTAAAGGGTAAGGTTACAATGGTGGAACAGGTGGAAAATGCTGTAATCAACGCGGTAACCATTCCCTGATAATGTTTTACGGGGCTGGTTTTTCCAACAAACCTAAGAATCAGGGGAAGCGTAACCAGGAAATGAATGGAGAGTCCGGTTAGTACAATCAGAAAATATTTACCCAGCGGCACAAATGCATCAAAACCGGTTTCCGCCACTATTACTGCCACAATTCCGAATACGCCTACGGGGGCGGTCCATATCACAAACAGGGTAAGCTTCATCATCGCTTCAAATCCGGCATGGAAAATATCTCCCATCAACAAACGCTGTTTTTGTTTCAGCCGGGTCACAAAGAATCCGAATAAAATAGAAAAAAAGATAACCGGCAATACATCCCCGCGGGCCATGGCAGAAAACACATTTTCCGGGATGATATCCAGCAACAGTTGACCCAATCCCTTTTCCACCACACCGATTCCTTCAGGATCTGCCTCCAATCCCAGGTCCACACCCACGCCCGGTTTGAATATGTTCACCAGGATCTGCCCTGTGAGAATAGCCAAAAGACTGGTAGTCAAATAATAGGCTGCCGTTCGCAACGTGATCCAGCCCAAACCGCGGGAGGCACCTACCCTGATCACGGCACTTACGATGGAGGTGATCACCAGCGGCAGAATTGCCATCTTCAGTAAACGCAAAAACAGCTCCTTCATGGGGGTGGCAATCGACACGATGGGCTCACCCACGATCCATCCTGCCAGAATTCCCAGGAAAAAACCTGCAAATATTAAGATGGTTAATGTGTTTTTTTTCAGCTTCATGAAATATGGAACAAGTAAGGAAAGAAATGGTTAAAGTGCAAATACCCCTTGTTGGTAACAGTACCAGCAGAAACCGGGTTGCAGTTGCGTGGTTTCAATTTTAATTGTTAACCGAGACGCATTTTACTTCATACATTCTTCACTATTCCCGATCAATCGCTTATTTTTGGAATGCAAACACGCAGACCTTGAAAGGACCGGAAAAAAATATTGTGGAGACACCTCTGATGAAGCAGTACAATGCTATCAAAGCAAAGCACCCTGATGCTATTCTGCTGTTCCGTGTGGGGGATTTTTATGAAACTTTCGGGGAAGATGCCATTCGTACTGCCGATATCCTGGGGATCACCCTCACAAGGAGAGCCAATGGTGCTGCCTCATTTGTTGAACTAGCCGGTTTTCCGCACCATGCAGTGGAAACTTACCTTCCAAAGCTGGTACGTGCCGGGCAGCGGGTTGCCATCTGCGAACAGCTGGAGGATCCGAAGATGACAAAATCAATCGTCAAGCGTGGTATCACAGAGCTGGTAACGCCAGGTGTAACAACCAACGACAATGTGTTGGAGCATAAGGAGAACAACTTCCTGGCAGGCGTGTACCTGGACAGTAATCTGGCTGGAATTTCCTTTCTCGACATTTCAACGGGAGAGTTCCTTACTGCCGAGGGTAACCTTGAGTATATCGATAAACTGTTGAGCAGCTTTGAACCTAAGGAGGTCCTGATCCAGCGAAGCAGATTGGCATATTTCGAAGAGAAGTTCGGAACCGGTTATTATAGTTATCCCATGGAAGACTGGGTATTTACCGAGGATAATGCCCAGGACAAGCTGCTGAAACATTTTAAAACCAAAAACCTGAAGGGTTTCGGTGTACACCGGCTCAGGCATGGGGTTATCGCCAGTGGTGTGATCCTTCAGTACCTGGATCTTACACAGCACACCCAGACCAGCCATATCTCCAGCCTCTCCAGGATTGAGGAGGACCATTACGTGTGGCTCGACCGCTTTACCATCCGGAACCTGGAGATATTCCAGGCGTTGCATGACGGTGGCAAAACGCTCCTGGAGATCATGGACCGCACATTTTCACCCATGGGATCCAGACTGTTGAAACGCTGGCTCGCTTTACCCCTGAAAGATATCATACTAATCCGGGAACGGCACAATATGGTTGACTATTTCCTGGAAAATGAAGAGTTCTCGGATTTTTTGGAAGAACATATCCGGCTGGTGGGCGATCTGGAGAGGATTGTTTCCAAGATCGCTGTGGGCAAGGTAGCTCCAAGGGAGATTATTCAGCTTAAAAATGCACTTGCGGCTATTGAACCGATCAAAAAAACGTGCCGGGAATCAGGCGTAACAGCGCTTAAAAGAGTGGCCGAACAAATCAATCCATGCACCTCAGTTAAAGAGCGAATCGAAAAGGAGATTAATGAGGATGCACCCAACCAGGTAAGCAAGGGAAACGTAATAGCCAGGGGTGTTTCCCCAGCCCTGGACGAATTCAGGGAGATCATGCATTCAGGGAAGGATTATCTCACCGGGATTCAGCAAAGGGAGATCGAAAAAACAGGGATCCCGAGTCTGAAAATTGCATTTAACAATGTTTTCGGGTACTATATAGAGGTTAGAAACACGCATAAAGATAAGGTGCCTGCAGATTGGACCAGGAAGCAGACCCTGGTTAGCGCAGAAAGATATATCACTGAAGAGCTGAAAGAATACGAGGAGAAGATCCTGGGGGCGGAGGAGAAGAGTTTGCAGCTGGAGGCGGAGTTGTTTAATAACCTGGTACTCAGCCTGGGAGAATTTCTCCAGGCGATCCAGTTGAACGCCTCCCTCATTGCGAGGCTGGATGTACTTCTTTCATTCGCGAATATTGCGAGGGATTACAAGTATGTCAGGCCGGAACTGAACGACTCCACCATCATCGATATTAAAGAGGGGCGCCATCCGGTTATCGAACATCAGCTTCCGGCCGACGAAGAATATGTCTCCAACGATATTTTCCTGGACAACGACGAACAACAGGTTATCATACTCACAGGGCCAAATATGTCGGGAAAATCGGCCCTGCTGAGACAGGTGGCGCTGATCACTCTGATGGCACAGGTGGGAAGTTTTGTTCCTGCCAACGAGGCAAAAATAGGCTGGGTTGATAAGATATTTACCCGGGTGGGGGCCTCCGATAACATATCCCTGGGTGAATCCACCTTTATGGTCGAAATGCTCGAATCGGCCAGTATATTGAACAACCTCTCCAACAGGAGCCTGGTGATACTGGATGAAATCGGACGGGGAACGAGTACCTACGACGGGATCTCCATCGCCTGGGCCATGGTGGAATTTATTCATGAAAATCCGAAATGGCGGGCCAAGACCCTGTTCGCTACCCATTACCACGAATTAAACGAGATGGAAAATTCCTTCGGCAGGGTGAAAAATTATAATATTTCCATCAGAGAACTTGATAACCGGGTGATCTTTTTGAGAAAATTGATCAGGGGAGGAAGTGAACACAGTTTCGGGATCCATGTGGCAGAGATGGCCGGCATGCCAAAAAGTGTGGTGAAAAGAGCCAATGAGATCCTTGCCGAACTGGAAGCGGGAGCCAGGGGTAGCAAGGAGGGGGGAGGTATAAGCAAACCGGTGGGCGAGCTGGGTACCAGCCGGGAAGGAATGCAGATGAGCTTCTTTAATCTCGATGATCCCGTGCTGAAACAGGTAAGGGATGAAATTGCCAATACCGATATCGATAATCTGACGCCCGTTGAGGCTTTGAACAAGCTCAATGAAATAAAGAGATTCATTGGAATAAAGGAATGAAGAGACCATCATCCGGGGGCAATTGTATAATTCTGTGAAACCAGATAAGGGTTCAATGGCAACGAAATCTGAATTGTCATTGGCTATAGTTGGTAAATAAGTGTCAAAAAGAAAACGTATAAAATAACACAGCCGTTGACAGTTTCATACAAACACTAAATATTTGGGATAGAGGATTTAAACTAAACCAGGGAACCGTGAAAAAGATTAGGATTATTTTGGGAATAATTGTCATTTCCGCATGTTTGTCCGGGCAAAACCGGGCGCATGAGATAAATGCAATGCTTGGCCGTGGCGTCAACCTGGGCAACGGCTTTGAGGCGCCGAGGGATGTTAACTGGGGACTGGAGATCAGGAGCGAATACCTGGAGATCATAGCTGACAAAGGATTTTCCCATGTCCGGGTGCCAATCCGGTGGAACGATTATGCGGGAGGGTTCCCTTACTATACAATTGAACCGTGGTTTATCGACACCGTGAAAAAAGTGGTGGATGCAGCCCTGGCAAATAAGTTACTCGTAATGATTAACATACACCATTACGACGAATTCAATGATAACCCGTTAAGCAACCACAGAACCCGCTTCCTGGCCATCTGGAAACAGATTTCCCTGGAGTTCCGGGATTATTCCGATAGTGTGCTGTTTGAATTCTTAAACGAGCCGCATCAGAATATGGATGCGACAAACTGGAACGCAGTTTACAAACAGGTGCTGGACACGGTACGGGTTGATAATCCCGATAGGATCTGCGTGGTTGGCCCCCCGGACTGGAACAATGTAAATAGCGTGGATAAACTGTCGTGGACCGCCGATACAAACATGATCCTTACGGTGCACTATTACAACCCGTTTCAGTTTACACACCAGGGAGCAAGCTGGGTAAATAATTCTGACTCGTGGCTGGGAACTACATGGGACAGTACTGCATCCCAGCGGCAGGCTGTGATTGATGAATTTGCAAAGGTGAGAACCTTTTCTGAGGCCAACAATGTCCCGGTTCACGTGGGAGAGTTTGGTGCCTATTCAACAGCAGATGATGTTTCCAGGGCAAAGTGGACCTCCTGGTGTGCCAGAACATTCGAGTCTTTTGGATTTAGCTGGGCCTACTGGGAGTTTGGTGCGGGATTTGGTGTCTATGACCCGGTGAATGGTATCTGGAGAAATTTTCTCCTGAATGCACTGACTGAACAAATTGATCCCCTTTCAATTCCCCCCGATCCATGGGAGATCGGGAACGGTGATTTTTCAAATGGAAATACCGGATGGAATTTTTATACCCAGGGGGAAGCAGCCGCCACCCAGTCGGTGGTAAATGAAACAGCTGAAGTTGAGGTGTCAGCGGTGGATGGATCCTACTGGCACGTACAACTCTCCCAATCGGGAATTTCACTGATACAGGGTGGAGAGTACAGGCTTACCTTTGATGCCCGGGCAGCCGAACAGGGGGAGCAGATCACCTCATACATTGGAAAAAGTTCAGATCCCTACAACGCCTATTCCAACCACGAAAGCTACCTTCTCTCCACCACAATGATTACATACAGCTTTACCTTTACCATGATGGAACCCTCCGATCCCAATGCCCGGGTTGTATTTGACCTGGCCCATGATACGGCTACCATCTGGTTTGACAACATCCTGCTTGAACAGCTGTATGTCCCGGTATTGGTGGAAAAAATCGTGATTGAACCCAATCCGGTTGTGATCAACGAGAAAGAGGGTAGAGTCTTGTTAAATGTAGTGACAACTCCTGAAAATGCCAACAACAAAGCAGTAACCTGGGAAATCGTTTCGGGTCAGCAAATTGCCACCATCGATTCCGAAGGGGTGCTTACTGCAACAGGTACCGCCGATGGCAATGTACGGGTAAAAGCCACTGCCGTGGATGGTTCGGGGGTGTTTGCCGAGATAATAGCCACCGTTTCAAATCAGTTGCTGGTTGAATCAATCACACTGACCCCCACGAAAACCGTGATTGATACCTATAAAGGCTCATCCAGAATATTTTATGATGTACAACCGGTAAACGCATCCAATAAAGCGCTCCACTGGGAAGTTACCAGCGGCATTGAAATAGCAAAAGTTTCCCAGGAAGGATTTGTGGATGCCCTGGGAATGCTCGATGGAAGTGTTACCATAACCGCAACATCGACAGACGGTTCAGGCATTTCAAGCGAAGTGATAATTTTAGTAATCAACCAGGTACTTGTAGAGCAGCTGAAAATAACCGCATCTGCCAGCACCATTGATGTGCTTCAGGGTTCCCTTCAACTGAATGCCACCGTGCTGCCGGAAAATGCTTCCCGGAAAGAGATCGTATGGAGCATTACCGAAGGCAAGTCGCTTGCTGTTTTTACCCAGCAGGGTCTCCTGACAGCCTCTGGAACCGGGAACGGCACTGTAACGGTGAAAGCTGCGGCCAATGACGGTTCAGGGGTAACCGACCAGACAGATATCACACTAACAAACCAGGGAACCGGAATCGAAAATCAGCGCATGCCGGAATTCAGAATGTGGATCGATAATTCCATCCTTTTCCTTCAATATCCGGCCTCGACCACGGAACGGAGCTTTTCGCTCTATACCATGGATGGACGCAAGATCCTTCAGCACGCAGTTCCTTACTTTGGAACTTCATTAAACATACCGGTGGGGCAATACCGGGCGGGAATATATATTGTAAAGTTTGAAGGTGAGGTATATCAGGGCACAGTTGACAGGATATATTTGCAGTGATCCGCAACATTTCATCATTTCTATGCTGCCATTCATTTTAAGATCCATTTTTTTATTGCGAAATTTATCTGAAGCATACTAACGCCTAAAACCACCTTACTTTTTCAATGCCCCCTAAAAACCTCAGCCCTAACGCCTAACGCCTAACGCCTAA
>JBBDIE010000040.1:0-33572 GCA_040880545.1 Bacteroidales bacterium
GCTTCCCGACAGACATAAAAATTCTACCGGCATGTAGCCATGCCGGTAGAAAAATTTCCTTTATCTCAGCAGTACCAGTTTGATAATCTCCTGAAACGCACCGGCAGTGACCCTGCAGAAATAGATGCCGTCGCCCAAATCTCCTGCGTTCAGGCTTACCTCATGCTCACCGGAACCATATGTCTTGTCTGTCAGTGTGGCTATTTTATGACCGGCAAGATTATATAAATCAATCTGAACGGCGTCAGTCTGTGGCAAAGTAAAACGAATCATACAGGTCGAACTGAATGGATTCGGATAGGCTTTCACTGAAGCAACCGGTGCAAAAACATCATCTGAACCGGTAATCCGCTCAACATACTTACACTCCTTGCAATCATAGATGTTCAGCAAATTCCAACCTACATTGTTGTTCTCGTGTATCTCGGCAAACCCATCCTCTTCATCAATGACAGCATAGATACGTGGTGAACAAGTGACTGTATCGGGAACCTCCCAGACAAATGAGAAGTACTCCTCACAATCATTTATTGCATCCGTAGCTCCGTAAATCATGGTGCTAAGTTTCGAGCTACCTGTAACACCGTAAATGTCTGTGAGCTTCACTCCCCCTTCAGTAGGATCGCCCAGGTAATATTCAACATTCAGCAGGTCATCAAAGGTCTTCAGACTGAAATTATGTACCCGGGTGGTGATGATTACCGTATCGCCGGGACTGGCAATCGGATGGAAAAATTGAATGTCGCTGGTCTTCTGCTTTTTCGAAATCTTTACATCGGCACTGCCCTTTTCCGTCGCATAACGCCATGGCAGGATAAATGCAAGGTCTGGCTGCTCATCGTAGTTCTTTTTCCACCAGCCCATGTTGTCCTTGTCCAGTTCCACCTTATAATCGAGCACCAATGCACCACTCTGCGACCGGTATATATAAGGTGTAATGAAATATCGTGCATCGCCATCACGTTGCTCCGCCAACCGTCCGATGTTCCCTTCAACCCGGAAAGTGTTCCTTAACTCGGTATTGTGGGTGCTTAGCGATGATTGATGGTAATAGGCCGATATTTCACTCGCGACCCCTATTCGTATATCCGTGGAAACAGAACCTCCAAATCCAAAAGGAGCCAGCTCAGCTGAAACTGTTGTTTCAATCCCCACTTTCGTAAACAGGTCGGCTCCCACGCCTCCCGAAAATGAGTATGAATCACCTGCAGAAGAGATCTTGTCATACGTAAAATTAAAACTGCCATCTCCGGTATAGGCTACCGGCACCCTCGAAAATTCACAGAAGCTAAAATCCGATGGACCACTGCAGAAATCCAGTGTCTTCTTCACTGGCTTATAGGAAAGAATGTTCCCTGGCTCGTGGTTAAATATATAGGAAGGATGGTTCCAACTGTTTCCGCTTCCCCAGACTGATGAAAAATCCTCAGACATAGGATTCAATACAGCCATATACCCGAGCATCTCCTGGTCCCTGTTGAATACCGGATACTTGTAGTAGGCGTAATCCAGGCTTGAATACAATACATAATCTTCGGTGTAAACACTCTTTGCCTCCTCTATGGTTTTGCTCTGACTGCTTGCTTTGTAGAAGGACCTGCCCTTATTCCAGTTGGCATTGACCGAAGCTTCAAAACCGGAACCACCGGCCATGGCATAGGCGCTCACTTCCGATGAGAAACCAAACCCGTTATCTACCTCAACACTGGTGGTATTCTGATCGTTAATCTTCGTGTTGTACTTTGCATAAAAGGAGGGGGGTCCTGCTGTGTTAAAGGCATTGCAAAGATCATACACCGTCCCATCCAGTAAATCAAAATGCACCGGTGGTGAATTCAGGATCACAATGGGTTGTTGAAGTGCCGAAACAGGAATCACTTCCGGCGTTCCAATAAAATAGACCTCAGCACTCTTCAGATCAAAATCTCCGGCAAGAAAGGCCGTGATCTCAATATTGTCACTGCTGCTGAACGGGATATCATGTGCAGGATCCGGTGTCCTGAAGGCAAAGGTATTTGTGCCAACCGTGTCAATTGAAAGAATTACCATCTCAGTTGTACCGGTGGCCCTGGTGTTTAATTGCTCAAGATGGGTCTTGTTCGAACGAAGAATAATCACCTCTTTGTTGAAATCCATTGTATTCACATCCGGATTCAGATCTGCCACGATAAAACTCTCGTTACCCTGTATGTTAAGATACCCGCCCGGAAGACTCATGCCAACAAGTTTTCTGAGACCCATATCTTCATCTCCCTTTCCGTAAACATAAAATCCCGACGAACCATTTACCAGCACCTCTGCCCTCCCCAGGTTGTCCATTTGTTCACATTTCAAGGTAAGTGCGATATGCTGATCTGCCGGGACTCCTCTCATACTAAAACCTGTATTTCCAACACATATATTCTGGTAGCTAACAATGCCCTCCTCCCCGTCAGGTTTGGTCCAGTCCGGTTTGAATGTATTCAAAAACAACATGTCGTTGTAATAATATCGCCAGGCATGTTCATAGCAAATGGGCCAGACATATGTTTTACAATACTGCACAGCATCATAGCAATAATAATTGGACCATCCCACAACAATTTCATCCTTTCCGTCGTTGTTCAGATCCCCGCATGCAACCCTTATTTCATTGATTATCGCATTACTATGATGATAATCACCGCCGGACGCCTTGTTCTCCAATTCAATATTATCCCTTTTACGCTGCAGATTCATCTTCTTCGCAACCGGATCATACTTCAGAATATTGAGGTCGTATGTTGAAATAAAAATGGGAGGATTTACTGCACTGTTCCGCTCAAATAGCTTTGCCCGGTTCTTTACCATAACGATTTCATCGATTCCGTCACCATCCACATCACCGGCAGCAATATCAAAATGCCTGTCATAAAAAGCGATCTCCCTAAAAGATGCCAGAAGTTCAATTTCCAGATTCGAATCGGTTTTAAATAAGGAGACTGTCAGGGGCTGACCAGGTACATCGTAACAGATGGCAAACTCATCCTGCGGATCATCATCAAAATTTCCAGCAATGACTCTGATGCGTGTGTATCCCAAAACATCGTTAAGAGCGGTCACATTATACTCCTTCAGTCCATTCAACTTCAGATCCTCCCCGATCAGCGGAATGGATATCTTTATTCCCCCAATGGTATTATCAAAAACAGTAACCACTTCATCCGCCCCGTCACCATCAAAATCGCCGGTCGCCGATGCACTCTTCCAGCGATCCATAAACCTGGTCTGAACTGCATCCTCAACACATGTAATATCATTCAGTGTGGCAGGGATATCCATCACACCATGTTTCGCGTGCGTTCTGTCGCTGTTGGTATAAGCCATAAAAATCTCAGAAGAGCCTCCGATACTATACACCTTCCTGA
This sequence comes from Bacteroidales bacterium, assembly GCA_040880545.1. GTDB lineage: Bacteria > Bacteroidota > Bacteroidia > Bacteroidales > M55B112. The sequence continues at coordinate 3,387 of JBBDIE010000040.1, forward strand.
CCGGGTCCTTCACCACCTGCGCCTGGAGCATAGCACCAATACACAGCATTATGATAAGGGGAATACTGTATTTCATTCTTCTCATGATGGGGTAATTATTTATTTGGAAAAATGTAAAACCTATTTCAAATGCGGACAATTTAAGCCCTATACAATTTACAAAGGTTCTTCCTCATGTTTTTCCGGAAAGGTTACAGAAAGGTATATATTAAGGTAAGTATTCGGTATATAACAATGCCTGGAAGGCTTTGAAATTGATGATCAGAGATGAAAGACCGCTAACTGAAGTATTGTTCTCTTTCCCGGGCAGACCATCAGCTAACGAAACCTGAATATGCAAACCGCCATCCCTTAAATACTGATGAGATATTTGTAGAGATTCTCCTTCTGATCCAATCCAAGCCTGCCCCGTAGTCTGCTCCGGGCCACCTTTACAGTATTGGTACTTCTGTACGTCAGCGACGCGATCTCCTTGGACGGCAGGTTTCTTCTGAGCAACAGACAAAGTTTAATATCTGCCGGATGAAGTACAGGATGCTTCTTTAAGAGCTTCTTCAAGAACTGATCTTCAACCAGGTATTTCAGGCATCCACCCTCGTATTGCTTCAGAATATTATTGTTTTGTTTCAGCGAATTTAATATGGAATCAACGATCTCCTGCTCATCCCTCTTCTCGAACCGCAGCCTGTTAATCTTTTCGAGGGTGCTTTGCCGTTCATACAAATAAAGCTGGACCATCTCTGCCATCTGATCACAAACCTCCCCCAGCACCTTTTTTTCGCAAGAAACCATGCTTCCTTCCTCATCCTGAGCGTTTATCCTCTGACCCTTAAACGATTGAATTAAATTTGAGTTTCGGATATGCGCCTTCAACCGAACCACCAGTTCTTCCTTGTCAACCGGCTGATGCCAATAATCTGCGGCCCCTGCCCCAAAAAGCTTTTTCAGATCCTCCCCGGCAAGGACCTTATCCGATGTATAGATAACTGGTATATCCTTCAGCCCGGGCTCATCCGCAATCCTTCCAATCGCAGCAACCCCGTCCTCAACCGTCCCCGACCCTGCCAAAAGTATGATATCCGGGGGATCCTGAATGGTCGCGTCAATTCCCATCTGCAGTCCCGTTGCGCTGATCATCCTGCAGGGCAACTCCTCTGTAAAAAAGTTTCCGGCATATTTTTGCAAATATTCCGAAGTTGCGTCGATCACAAGTATGATTGGTAGAATCATGGATATGAAATACTTGCCATTACCCCTTTTATCAGGCGTAAAAACTTTTTTGCCCTAACCTAAGTTCCGAAAAAAATCTGGAATAAAAAAGTTACCGCGGGATCGCCATTTATTAACGGGGGATCTCCATTTCTTAGCGGGGAAACATTCTCTTTTACCACGTAAAAAATATTCCGCCATCCAGTTCAAAACGGGAATATCTGTGCTTAGGTGCGTCAATGAGCTCTTCAATCGAATTGTCTGATGTCCAAACCTGGTACGTTCGGTAATAATCCATGCTCTTCCTGCTGTAAAAATAGTTGGTATTGCACATCACGCCAATAGAAACATTTCCCAATTTAAAGGCTCTTAATTTCAAATTCAATTTAGGATTTATATAAGGCTCAAAAGTTTTTGCAGTCCTGTAATCATAGAGGCGCATTTCATTCGAGAGCTTTCGTTTCAAATAAAAAACAGAACGCTCCTCCATAAACGATGAAAGTCCTAAATCACAGCGCAGTGCCACTTTCAACCTGTCGCTGTAAATGGGCCTGAAAGTCGGCGAAATGTATAATCCGAGGTCATTCGTCTCAAACTGCCTCATATTTCCATCCAAAATGATGTAATCCGGATGTGTCTCCTTATGATAATCTTCAAAATAGGATACATAATTGGAGTAATACAAGGAACCTAAACCGACACCAAGATATTTATTGAAAAAGTAATGGACAGATATATCATAGTTATCGGGGACCAAGTCACTCATAACGATAACATTGATATCTACATATATATGCTCTGAAAAATCACAACTAAAGCCAATTTTTATAGCGCTTAATTCAATATAATCAAGGTCGGAATTCATATAGTTCAAAAAATCCATGTTTTCATTTGAACTAAATTTCTCCACAGAGATATCAGCCGTTCCTAAAGCGATCGAAAATTCAAAATTCTGTGCGACCGGTTTTTGAGCACCCAAATGAAGCCCAAATGCTAAGAGACAAGCAGCAATATAAACTGGTTTCATAGATTTGATGGGGTTATGTAAAACACATCTGTTGTTTCAATAAGTTTGGAACCATCATCAAGTAAAACCTCCACTATGAACTGTGCTTGTGAGTTTTTAACAGATGACTTCAAATACATCCTTACGGTACAACTGGGCTCCCATTGCAAGTCGTTGAAATACATGATAGCTTTATCAATGGTTTCATACAGGCTATAAACAGATTCTAATGAGAATAGAATGCTGTCAGATATGTTGGCTCCGGCTTTGTATGTATCATCAAGATCAAATTCAGTGTATACCCGAATATCCTGAATCAAATGAACCGGCTTATAAGAATAATTTGGACTCCAGGCACAGGCTGATTCAAAAGAAAACAATTCGCCGGATTTAAAAGAGTTCGATGCATAATACGTACTTGAGTCGGAAAGGCTAAGCTGTATGGAAACTGCATCGGAATAGAGTGTGTCGGAATAATTCCTGTCATGGTAATGTCCGCTATTATCCATCACTTCCAGATTGATGACACTATAAGTCATATCAATGGGATCGGGCGGAGTACAACTAAAGAATATCTTCAGGAAAAAAAAGAAGATTATAATGATCGTTGTTTTCGCAAAAACAGTAGAATTGTACATATTCATGCTTTTAAGATTAAATTCAATTCTGACTTTAAAAGCAATTTACAATAAAATACCGAAATTGAAGAGATGAATTGTGAATGTACTGAAACTGTTAAAGAAAAAAGTAGTCGTAAAGAAACACATACACCATATCGAATGGATATCCGGTGAACCAATCCAGTGTCAGTCAGGCAAAGTACAATGGATCAATCCAGCTTCAACACGGCCATAAAGGCGCTCTGCGGTACCTCGACATTCCCGACCTGACGCATCCGTTTCTTGCCCTTCTTTTGCTTCTCCAGCAACTTCCGCTTACGGGTAATATCCCCTCCGTAACATTTGGCGGTTACATCTTTCCGTACAGCTTTCACGGTCTCCCTGGCAATTACTTTGGCACCAATGGCTGCCTGTATAGCCACATCAAACTGCTGCCTGGGGATCAGCTCCTTCAGCTTTTCACAGATCCGTCGTCCGAAATCGTAGGCGTTGTCCCTGTGAATGAGTGTGGACAAGGCATCGACCATCTCTCCATTCAACAGGATATCCAGTTTTACCAGGTCGGCTTTCTTCTCTCCTGAAGTATGGTAATCGAACGATGCATATCCCCTGGAGATACTCTTCAGTTTATCGTAAAAGTCGAATACAATTTCGGCCAGTGGCATCTCAAAGGTCAACTCCACCCTGTCGCTGGTCAGGTACACCTGGTTCTTCAATACTCCTCTTTTCTCGAGGCAGAGGGTCATGATCGATCCCACGTATTCCGATTTGGAGATGATCTGTGCAATAATATAAGGTTCAAGGATCTGCTTTATATGTGTTGCCGATGGCAACCCGGAAGGATTGTGCACCTCGATGATCTCCCCCTTGGAGGTTTCCACCCTGAACGAGACGTTAGGCACCGTGGTGATCACATCCATATCGAATTCCCTGTCAAGCCGCTCCTGTACGATCTCCATGTGAAGCAGTCCCAGGAAACCGCACCTGAAACCAAATCCCAGCGCTGCAGAAGATTCGGGAATGAAGGTCAGGGATGCGTCATTCAGTTGCAGTTTTTCTATGGATGCCCTCAGATCTTCATAGTCATCAGCATCCACTGGGTAGATTCCTGCAAATACCATGGGTTTCACATCTTCAAATCCTGAGATCCGCTTTTCACACGGCCTGTCAACATGGGTGATGGTGTCTCCCACTTTCACCTCCCTGGAAGATTTGATTCCGGAGATTATATAGCCCACATCACCCGTGCTTAATATATCACGGGCTTCGGTTTTAATTTTCAATACGCCAATTTCATCGGCATTATAGGCTTTATTAGTTGCAAAAAACTTCACCAGATCCCCTTTCCTGATGGTCCCGTTCATAATGCGGAAATAGGCATAGATCCCCCTGAATGAATTAAACACCGAATCGAAGATCAATGCCTGCAAAGGTGCCTCCGGATCTCCCGTCGGTGCCGGAATCTTCTCAATGATCGCCTCCAGGATCTCTTCTGTTCCATAACCCGTTTTTCCGCTGGCTTCAATGATATCTTCCCTGTTACAGCCAAGCAGATCAACGATCTGATCCTTCACTTCATCGGGCATGGCGCTTTCCATATCCATCTTATTCAGTACCGGAATGATCTCCAGGTCGTGCTCAATGGCCATGTACAGGTTTGAAATGGTCTGGGCCTGGATCCCCTGGGTGGCATCCACTATCAGCAATGCACCCTCGCAGGCTGCGATGGAACGCGACACTTCGTAGGAAAAATCCACGTGCCCCGGTGTATCAATCAGGTTCAGTATATAATTTTTGCCATTTAATGCATACTTCATCTGTATGGCATGACTTTTAATGGTGATACCTCGTTCCCTTTCAAGATCCATGTCATCCAATACCTGGTCCTGAAAATCCCGTTCCGTTAATGTACCTGTAAGCATGAGCAACCGGTCTGCCAATGTACTTTTCCCATGGTCGATGTGGGCAATAATGCTGAAATTTCTGATGTTTTCCATTTGGTAATCCCGCCTCTGAATTTAGGCTACAAAGATAGCAGAAAAGTGTGTAGTACGAAGTGTTAAGGTATGCGTTCCAAGAATATTGTTAAAAACCTTTGAATCTGGATGTTGACCCTGTATTATCTCCACCATAATGCTTATTATGCATTCCTGAATTGAAGTAAAGGACCTGCAAATCCTGTAATTATTTATTCAGAAGCCCGGTTCGGTTTTATCCAAACATTTCGAAAAAGATTCCCCCGAAAAACAATTGTACATGTTTTCACGATTTCTTTTTACATTTACAAAAACGAGAACCATGAAAAAATTAATCCCTTTGTTATTATTTATTTTTCCACTCATGGCCATTTCACAAGTGAAAACAGAGAGTGAATTATGTTATATGGATATCTCCACCAAAGAGGTAACCGTTGTTTATAAGGCCGCATACCACCTGGAGGCGCCCAACTGGACCCCTGATGGAAAGTACCTGATATTCAATTCGGGTGGCTCGCTGTATAAGATCCGTTCAAAAGGTGGAAAACCCAAAAAGATCAATACCGGCTTTGCCGACCGGTGCAACAACGACCATGTGCTTTCCCCTGATGGAAAAATGATCGCCATAAGCCACCACCCTGCCGAAGACAACAAATCGAGAATTTATGTACTGCCGGTAAAGGGAGGCACGCCTGAATTGATCACTCCCAACGGACCATCCTACCTGCATGGATGGTCGCCCACGGAGAACGAGCTTGCATATTGTGCCGAACGAAACGGACAATATGATGTATATACCATAAACATGGTGACAAAGGAGGAGATACAGCTCACCGATACACCCGGTCTTGATGACGGACCCGAATATTCTCCGGATGGAAAAACTATCTATTTTAACTCCGTACGCACAGGAACCATGCAGATCTGGCGGATGAAAACCGATGGTAGCGGAGCCACACAGATGACCTTTGACAAGTACAACGACTGGTTTGCCCATCCTTCCCCCGATAATAAATGGCTCGTTTTTATCAGCTATGACAGTTCTGTGGAGGCCAACAGCCACCCACCCAACAAAAATGTGATGCTTCGCCGCATACCCGTTGAAGGGGGAGCGCCCGAAACACTCCTGGAATTATTTGGCGGACAGGGAACCATCAATGTACCTTCCTGGTCGCCCGATTCCCGAAAATTTGCATTTGTCCGGTATATGGTGGTAGAGGAATAAAAAAAAGGTGCCCGGAAAACCGGACACCCTGGATATATATAGATAAGTGTATGATTCTTACATCATTCCACCCATACCGCCGCCCATGCCGCCGCCTGCTGGCATTGGGGGTTCATCCTGTGGCTCTTCAACGATCACACATTCAGTGGTCAGGAACATGCCTGCGATAGAAGCTGCATTTTCCAGCGCCACGCGGGCAACTTTAGTAGGATCAATAACCCCCGCATTAAACAGGTTCTCATATTTCTCGGTTCTGGCATTGTAACCGAAATCATCCTTACCTTCTTTGATTTTCTGTATAACAACAGATCCTTCAAGACCGGCATTCTCAACGATCTGACGAAGCGGCTCTTCAAGCGCCCTGAGAATGATCTGAATACCAGTAGTTTCATCTGCATTGGCTCCTTTCAGTTTTTCTATGGATGAAATTGCACGGATATATGCAACACCACCTCCAGCAATAATTCCCTCTTCAACAGCAGCACGTGTAGCGCTCAGTGCATCATCAAAACGGTCTTTTTTCTCTTTCATCTCCATTTCCGATGCAGCACCAACATAAATTACTGCAACACCACCTGCCAGCTTGGCAAGACGCTCCTGCAGTTTCTCACGGTCGTAATCTGAAGTGGTATTTTCAATTTGCTTACGGATCTGGTTCACACGCGCATCGATCATGGACTTCTCACCTGCACCATTTACAATTGTGGTGTTCTCCTTATCGATGGTAATCTTCTCTGCTGTTCCAAGCATATCCAGTTCTGTACTCTCAAGTTTCAGACCTTTTTCATCAGAAATAACTGTACCACCTGTCAGGATAGCGATATCCTCAAGCATCTCTTTTCTTCTGTCACCAAATCCCGGTGCCTTAACCGCTGCAACTTTAAGTGAGCCGCGGAGTTTGTTCACAACCAGCGTGGCAAGCGCCTCGCCATCCACATCTTCAGAAATGATCAGCAATGGCCGTCCGTTCTGGGCTGTGGCCTCAAGAACAGGAAGCAGATCTTTCATGGTGGAGATCTTCTTGTCATGAATAAGTATATAAGGATTCTCCAGGACAGCTTCCATCTTTTCTGTATCGGTTACAAAGTAAGGGGAACTGTATCCACGGTCGAACTGCATCCCTTCCACAACGTCAACATACGTATCAGATGATTTGGATTCTTCGATGGTAATTACCCCCTCCTTTTTCACTTTGCCCATAGCCTCTGCGATAAGTGCTCCAATAGAGTTATCGTTATTGGCAGAAATTGAGGCTACCTGCTCAATTTTCTGGATGTCATCTCCAATCGGCTTGGACTGGCTCTTTAAATTCTTAACAACCGCTGTAACCGCTTTTTCAACACCCCTTTTCAGATCCATCGGGTTTGCACCGGCTGTAACATTCTTAATACCTACCTGTACAATAGATTGTGCGAGTACCGTTGCAGTGGTTGTACCGTCTCCTGCATCATCATTGGTTTTGGAGGCTACCTCCTTAACCATTTGAGCCCCTACATTTTCAAACGGATCAGACAATTCGATCTCCTTTGCAACGGTAACGCCATCCTTGGTGACCATTGGTCCGCCAAATTTCCTTTCAATAACTACATTCCGACCTTTAGGTCCCAGTGTAACTTTAACCGCATTGGCCAGTGCATCAATACCTTTTTTGAGGCTATCACGGGCATCAATGTCAAATTTCAGTTCTTTTGCCATAATACTTATAATTTAGATTTTTTTTCTTTAAGAAATGAATAATACGTCATTTTGAGCAATAAGAAGATAATCTTCTCCTTCAATTGTAAGTTCCTGGCCGGCATATTTTCCGTAAAGTACAACGTCACCCTTTTTAACTTCCATGGGTTCGTCTTTTTTATCGGCTCCAACCATTACCACTGTTCCTTGCTGCGGTTTTTCCTGCGCTGTATCAGGAATTATAATACCACTTGAGGTTTTATCTTCAGCCTTCGCCGGCTTTAAAAGAATTTTACCTGCAAGAATACGACCTTTAAGTTCTGCCATTTTTAAAAATTTTATACTAGTTCAACATTATCGAAATCGTTAATTCAATTATCACATTTTATGCCAAAGGATAAAAGCGATAAAAACAACCGGAGTTCGCGACAATTTTACATCCGGTGAAATCTTCCACATAGCTATAATCAATCCTGAAAATTTGCTATGCTGCTGATTATATGAATCTTATGAGTCAATTGCCGGCTGTCTCCGAAATAAAAAAAAGTGTCAGTATTTATGACATACTGACACTTCAAATCAGGTATTTTTTACACTGATCTATTCGTTTCCACCAAGCGTCCCATCTTCATCACCAAAGGATTCGGGAAGGGTAATTGGCTGGGATGCGGGATTGTTCAGCACAGACTCATCAAATTGTCCCTGCATTCTGGGGTCCTGCACCTGTTCGGCATCGGGAATCGTGATGCCTGCAAGCAAACTAAATATAATAAGCGCTGTTCCAAGGGTCCATGTAGCTTTTTCCAGGAAGTCCGTAGTTCTACGAACACCCATAATCTGGTTCGAAGAACTGAAATTAGCTGCCAAACCTCCTCCTTTTGAATTCTGCACCAAAACAATTAGTGTAACCAGAATACAAACTATGATGATCAATACGGTAAATACTATAAACATTTTCTTTGGAATTACAGGTTTGAAATACTCTTAATTTTCTCAATTTGAGCTGCAAAGTAAGCACTTTTTTCCGGATATTTCAAACTTAATCTTTCATATGCATAGATCGCTTTTGCATGCAGCCCCTGTTTCACGTAAATCTTTGCCAGTGTATCGGTTATATAGCTGTCGTCTTCCTTGATCGATTCCTCCGAAATGTCTCCTTCCAGGGATGTTTCCTTGTCGGCCCTGATCACTCCCGGTTCATTGCTGAGAAACTGCTGAATCAACTCCGAGGAATGGTTGGTGGTACCACTCTCTTTCCGGGTATGCCTCTCCGGTACCTTCTCAGCGGCATCCCTGGTTTCAATCTCCCTGTCTTCAGTTTTACTATCCTGCTCCTCATTTACCTCCCGGATCTCGTCCCCCTGTTCCTCTTCGTCAAGTGTGTCAATAGACGGAATTGCAATATCCTCCTCTGTTTCCGGCTCTTCCATCTCTGTTTCCTCTTTCTCGGGAATGGCCTTTTCATGGGCATCATCCCCTTGATCATCCTCCGCATCGAGCGTTAAAACAGATTCGCCTGCTGCATCCTCCCTGTGCATTTCACCCGGATCGGAATCAAGGAATTCCAGTTCTGAACGACCGATTCCGGACAGGTCAGCCCGGCCACCTTCCTCTCCCCTGATCCAATTATAAAGATGTTTACGGTCGTAGCTAAAAATCACCGTTTTGTTAATATCTGCAGGCTCAACATCCTTACCCAACTGATGCGCCGCCTTCAACCGGTAAAAGCGTGGAAGCCCAAAAGAGGGATATTCCCTGATCAATTCATCCAGTTGTCTGAAGTGCTCCTCGGTAAAAGTCTCAGTTCTGATTAACTCAACAAGTTTCTCTTTATTCATTTCCCTGTAACCAATTTACCAGTTTACAAATGCTTTATTGATAATATCTTCAATAATATCCTCAATGATCAACTCGATCAGTTCTTCTTCCACATCTGCCAGGTTCTGACTTGAGCTGTAATCCTCATACCTGGAAAATGAGTTGTCAAATCCCGTCTCCGGATCCAGATTGTTTTCATAGATTACCCTGATGGAGATTGTCAGCCGGTTCCTGGCTGCTGTTTCTGCTCCGGTTATAGCTGTTGGTCGTGTTTCATAATTACGGATCTCCCCTGAAAAGCTTACATCACCCCCTGCGGGAATTAAATCGAGATTAGTGGTGGACTGTATCTTATCGATCAACGCATCGGTAAATAGCTGGCTCAATTGTGCCTGGACAACCGGAGCGCGGTTGGGGAAGTATTCTACGGTTACCGTTTTTATATCGGCACTGATGTTCACACCGCTGAAAGAATAGTTTATTTTCGTGGTTTTGCAACCCGTAGTAAAAATCATGGCCATGAGAACAATACCCGGTAATATGCTACTATAAATTCTTTTCATTTTTCCTGACAAATTAATCAATGTCATACTCCTTAATCTTCCTGTAAAGTGTGCGTTCGGAAATTCCAAGCTCCTGAGCAGCATACTTCCTTTTTCCCCGGTGCTTATCAAGCGCCTTTCGTATCAGTTCAATCTCCTTCTCTTCCAGGGAAAGTGACTCCTCCATCACCTCTTCTGTATCCTGGATTCTCTCGTCTCTGCTGCTGTTGTGGGATGCACTATATCGTTCTTCCCTGTCGGGAAGTACCTCCTCAACTTTGCCGTATAAATTCTTAATGATCTGCGCATTGTCATCCTGTATCTCCGATCCCACATCCCCCTTCATCATAATCTCCCCCACCAGTTTTTTCAGATCAGTCATATCCCTTTTCATATCGAACAATACTTTGTAGAGGATCTCTCTTTCAGAATTAAAGGCATCCTCTGAAACCCCCTGTTTGGTGATGAGTGCCGGTAACCGTGAATCGCTATATTCCGGAAGGTAGCGCAACAGGGTGGACGAATCGATCAGCCTTTCCTGTTCAATGATGGAAAGTTGTTCCGTGATATTCTTAAGTTGCCTCACATTTCCCGGCCATTCATATTTCAACATTACATTCTTTGCATCATCTGTAAGGGATATGGCTGGCATCCTGTAATTTTCAGCAAAATCCACGGCAAATTTTCTGAATAGTAACAATATATCATTTCCCCGGTCCCGCAGCGGGGGTACAATAATTGGCACAGTATTCAACCTGTAATAGAGATCCTCGCGGAATTTACCGTTCCTGATTGCCTGGGTAATCTCAATATTTGAAGCAGCAATCATACGTACATTGGTCTTCAGAACTTTGGAAGATCCAACCCTTATAAATTCCCCCGTTTCAAGAACACGCAACAACCGCACCTGGGTGGAAAGCGGAAGTTCCGCCACCTCATCCAGGAAGATCGTACCTCCATTGGCCTCTTCGAAATAACCTTTGCGGGTGTCATGGGCCCCGGTGAACGAGCCCTTCTCATGTCCAAATAGCTCGGAATCAATGGTGCCGTCGGGAATGGCTCCACAGTTGACTGCAATGTAAGATCCGTGTTTCCGCACGCCGGCATTATGAATAATCTGGGGGAAAACCTCTTTACCGGTTCCACTCTCTCCCGTTATAACAACCGACAGATCGGTCGGGGCCACTTGCCTGGCAATATCTATTGCACGTTCCAGTCCCGGATCTGTACCTATAATTCCGAATCTTTGTTTTATCTGTTGTATATCCATAAACTCACTGACAAAATAACCTGTAAAGTATGACAAAATTACAATAATTGTTCCAATTATCAGCATCTATGTTGAAACAAGGCATACCTTATCCCAACAAAAATCTTACATTTATACCACCAAATTTGTTCAAAATATATGTCCCCGAACCAGAAGATAATCGGAATTATACCTGCCCGGTATGCATCTGTCCGTTTCCCGGGTAAACCACTGGCATTGCTGAACGACCGCCCTATGATACAGTGGGTATATCAGGCCTGTGAAGGAACTTTTGACTACCTCACAGTAGCCACGGATGATGAACGTATACGCAACGTTGTTGAAACCTTTGGGGGAAATGCAGTAATGACATCACCGGAACACGCTACCGGAACGGACCGTTGCCGGGAAGTGGTTGAAATTCTGGAAAATAAAAAAGCTTTCAAGCCGGATATTGTAGTAAATATCCAGGGAGATGAGCCCCTGATCAGAAAGGAACAGATGGAGGAGCTATTGGCATGTATAACCATACCAGATACTGAAATAGCCACCCTCGTTCAACCATTCCATAAAAATGAGAATCCTGCAAGTCCTGATATGGTAAAAGTGGTTGTGGGAAGTGATCAGAAAGCACTTTATTTCTCCAGGGCACTGATTCCCCATTTAAGAGGAGGTATCGAAAAAATAGCCACCCCATTTCTGAAACATGTGGGGATCTATGCCTACAGAACTGAAATCCTTAAAAAGATCAGTAAACTGCCTCCATCCAGACTTGAACAGGCCGAATCTCTTGAACAGTTACGCTGGCTTGAAAACGGGTATTCTATACGAACCTGCCGTACCATGTTCAGGAACAGTGGGGTGGATACACCGGAGGACCTGGAAAAGATCAGGTTACACCTTAACAATCCAAATTAGTACTATTCGTGTGAAAGGGCATTGACCGGGTTACTGCGAGCTGCCCTGAGCGTAATCACATTTACCGTCAACATGGTAATTGTAACAGCCACAAATGCTGCAAAGAAGTAAACTTCAGGGGTAAATCCGATATTATAGGGGAATAACTTCAGCCAGTGATTCATGAATAAGTAGGCGATGATCCATGCCAGCACAATGGAGATTCCAAGCAGATACAGTATTTCCCGCGAAATGATCATGAGCAGGTCATAGAGGCTGGCTCCCATCGCCTTCCTGATGGCAATTTCCCGGAGCCTACGTTCGGTATTGAAAATGGTAAGCCCCAGCAAACCAAGACAAGCGATAATAATAGCCAGAATTGAAAAAAGCAGGGAAATTTTACCCGTTCGCTGCTCTTCCCTGTAATATTTATTCAGCTCTTCATTCAGATAGAAATACTGGAAAGGCTCATCACCGGTCATCACATCCCACAATTGTCTTATCTCTTCCATTGTTCCGGCACTCTGATCACTGCGTTTGTCGAACCGGATGCTTATATAGCCCGGCTGCGACCTGCTCGTAGTTTTATAGGTAAATAAATAGGGTGAGATAGTCTTTCGGAGAGAACTGTGGTGAAAATCATTTACTACGCCTATAACCCTGAATTCCAATGGTTCACCATCTGTTGTAGGAGTCTGAATATAGGTATTGAGCGGATCTTCAAAGTTGTACTCTTTCACTGCAGTGGCGTTAACCATAACTGCCATGGTATCGTTCAGGTCCGATTCACTGAAAAACCTGCCCGTGTTGTTCCATAATGTAAGTCCGTAGGTCTTCATAAACCCCGGATCCACAAAATTTACATCAAACATAAAGCTGCTGGAACGCTTGGCTCCTTTTAACTGGAATGAGGATGAAAGATTACTGAAACCCAAATATGTACTTGAATTAGAGGCCTTCACAACGCCCGGTATTTTTTCGGCCTCTTCACAAAACACATTGATCCTCTCCCCCAGGGGGTAAACCCGGTCAATGACCACGATTTTTTCATCCTCGAAGCCTGGATCTGTATGCATCAGGTAGCTTACCTGTTTTGAAACAACCAGTGTACCCACAATAATGGCCACCGAAATGGTGAACTGAACAATAACCATCAGACTCCGGAAGTTCGATGATCGTTTCTGGTTATGGGTGCCGCCCCGTAAACCGCTCAGTGGTTCATACTTCGAAAGATAGAAGGCAGGATAAATACCACTGAGAATGCCCACCACGATGGTAAGCAACAGCACCCCGAACAGGATAATCCTTCTGCCAATTGTGCTGAAGGATAATGTCAACCCCATGGAATTGTTGAAATAAGGCAGTGTCAGTTCCACTAAAAACAGTGCCAGGATCAGCGCAAGCAGGCTGAGCAATACCGATTCGGCCAGAAACTGTCGGATCAGTACATTTCTCTGGGATCCCACCACCTTTCGCATGGCGATTTCCCTTGCCCTGACCACAGAACGAGCCGTGGAAAGATTCATGAAATTGATACTGCCGATTACCAGGATAAAAAAGGCTATAAGAGCAAAAATGTAAATGTAGGTTCTGTCATTCACCGGACGAATACAGTTCTCCTCCCCGAATTCAATATCCGGGTTCAGATGTATATTCGTAAGAGGCTGAAGGAAAATTCCAAATGCATTGCCCCCCTCTACCCACTCTTCCGTTGTAATGTCCAGAATTTCCTTCAACTGACGCCGTATATTCTTAAGCATCACCTGGTTTATCTGCGATTCCACGTTCATGTAATCCGCATCTGCATCCAGTAACAGGTATGTATAAATGGAATTTGAAAACCATTCATCACTTCTGCTGTCGGGGATATTTGACATAGAGAGCAGAAAATCGCAAAAGAAATGCGAATTGTCGGGGAACTCCTCCATCACCCCGGTAACCACGTAAAAATTTTCTTTTGTGTTAAATTCCAGTGTTTTACCAAGTGCGTTCTCGGTACCGAAATACTGCATGGCCTTGGCCCTGGTGATAACCACAGAGTTAGGATTCTTCAATACCGATTCTGCATTCCCATAGAGCAACTCAATGGAAAATATTTTAAAAAATGATGAGTCAGCGAATACCACATTATCCTCAATCTTCCTCATATTTTCATTCCATACAAACTGTTGGGGGAACACCTCTAACCGAACATAATCAACGATATCGTCCACTTCCCGGGTTACAGAGGGTCCAAGTGTATAGCTTGTCCAGGCGCCACGAAACTTCTGCTCCCCGATATTCCCATCAACATATGCACGGTATATTCTGTCGGATTTTTCATGAAAGCGATCAAAGCTGATCTCCTTGGCTATGAACAGAATGATCAATATGGCACTGGCCAGTCCGATTGCAAGACCAGCAATGTTTATAAAGGAGAATACCCTGTTTTTACTAATGTTCCTTAAGGCAACACTGAAAAAATTCCTCCACATAATCTATTTTAGGAAACTATTCATTTTTTATGCCACAACTCTTAAAATTATGACGGTCAACTTTATATCAAAAATTTTATTAGTTTGGAATTGTACGCTATTGAAACATCCCTGTACAAATTCGAACATCCATGTAATCAGATAGCAAAGGTAACAATGAATGTGTAAAGTGAATACTTATCGGAAATCTGTTCAAAGGAATATTTCAGATTGTTTCCCGATGTTTTTGCCATTTCAATGAATCCGAGTCCTGCTCCCCCTTTGGCAGAAAATCTGCCATTCGTGATGGTCTCCAGATAGAGGTCCCTGAGTTCATCTTTATTTTTATTGTTTACCTGGTCAATTTTTGCTTTAAGAACTTCCACATCGTTATTCCGTACCGGGTTGGAAGTTTTCAAACGGATCGTTTCACTATCCTTTATGATCTCAAACGTGGGCAGGTATCTCTTATTCTCACTTACAAATCCCTTGTATTCATCGGTGTATTTGTATACATTCTCCAGCGATTCTATGATCACTGTCAGAACCTTTTTATATACAGTGAACCTAATTCCATGCTCTTGCGACACATACTTAAATTCCGTTAACAAGGTGTCAATTGAGCTGAAAGTTAATAATCCTGTATGATTCAGAATGCTGTCGGCCACTTCACAATCTTCGTTTTTGTATGCAACAAGGTAAAAAAAACTTTTTAAAGAGTTGGGTTTTCTTTCTCATAACCATCATCAATAAGCAGATTTGATTTTAAACTAGCTTCAACAGCCAGTTGATCACACCGCTCATTTTCAGGAATATTTGCATGTCCCTTCACCCAGTTAAATTCTATTTCGAACTGATGATGTAGTTGAATATAACGTTTCCAGAGGTCCGGATTCTTTTTGTTTTTAAACTTCTTTACTTCCCAGTTCCATATCCAACCTTTCGTTACTGCATCAACCACATATTTTGAGTCGGAATATATTTTCACCTTCAGATTCTTCCGGGTAAGCGCTTTCAACCCTTCAATAACTGCCAGTAACTCCATACGATTATTGGTGGTTAACCTGAAACCCGCTGCAAGTTCTTTCCGGTGTCCTTTATACAACATAACCACACCATAACCTCCCGGCCCGGGATTACCGCGAGCCGCTCCGTCTGTATATATCCTAACCGTATCCTCTGCCATACATCAAGGTAAAAAAACACGCACGAAAAAATATTTTTCATGCGTGTTTTCATCATTATTTTACCAGATTATCGTACCAATGTCATTTCATCAATCAGATGTTTTGCCCCGGCATACTTGTCGATCACAAAAAGAACATACCTGATATCCACGTTAATACATTTCTGAAGTTCTGTTTCAAATGCAACATCACCACTCATCGCTTCCCAGTTTCCGTCAAAGGCAACGCCAATCAATTCACCCCTTCCGTTGATTACGGGACTTCCTGAATTACCCCCTGTTATATCGTTATTCGTTGTGAAGCAAACATTCATATCCCCATTATCCGCATAGGGCCCGAAGTCTTTGGCTTCATATAATTCCTTCAGTTTTGGCGTGACCACAAATTCATAGTTATCCGGATCCTCCTTTTCCATTACGCCTTTTAGGGTGGTGTAATGAGCATATCTAACCGCGTCTCTTGGTTCATAATCCCCCACTGTTCCGTACGTGAACCGCATGGTTGAATTTGCATCGGGATAAAAGTTTTTCTCCGGATGCATTGCGATCAGCCCTTTCATATATAGTTGGCTGCCATGATCGATTTTATTGGTGGCACTTACAATTACTCCCCGCAGTTCATCAATCTTTTGGAAAAATGAAGTTGCTGCAATAAATGCAGGATCTTTTTCAAGGCTCTTCAGGTCAGGATCATCAAGGAACGAGTAAAATTTCTGCTGGTCGACGATCATCGCCCTGGCAAAATACCTATTCACATATTTCTCTGCATTACCCTTGTATTTATTTTTTACCTCCTTCACAAAGGATGGCTGGAACGTTTCCTCCAGGTTTTCCAGCATCAGTTTAAGCATGGCAATCATCACCTTTTTATCGGTTTCCAGGTTATAATCTTTGTAGAAATCTCCGGACCTTTCCCTGATACTTTCAGTGAGTGAACGCACTGCTTCTTCCTCAATCTCCTCGTCGCTCAATACTGCATGTAATTCACGCAGTGCAAAACTTGCATTAACAGACTCCATGCCCATGTAAATACACTCTAACAGATATTGCCATGCTTCCTGGTATTCGCGACTTTCTTCAACACCTTCCTTTATCAGGTCGAGTGCCATACCATATTCCAGCTTGCGTTCATCATTCTGGTCCACCCACTGCCGGAATGCCTCCTCCCGGGCACGCTTTTTGTCTACCACACCGAGGTTTTCCAAACCCCTGGATTGCCCGATAGAATATTTCCAGTAATTGCTTGATCTTGAATATTTGGATGCATACTGAATACGAACTTTCTGATCAGCCTGCATATCCTCCATCATGATATCCTGCTTTATGCCGCGTATTTTAATTCGGGTCGGGTGATCAATATCAAGCAGTCGCTGAACTTCCCATGAAGTCATGTACCTGGTGGTACTTCCCGGAAATCCCAGCACCATGGCAAAATCACCCTTCTCATACCCTTTTAAGGAAACCGGAAGGTGATGCTTTGGTTTCAGGGGGATGTTATCGGGGCTGTATTCCGCCGGTTTTCCATCGGGAGCTGTATATACTCTGAAAAGTGAAAAGTCGCCGGTATGACGGGGCCACATCCAGTTGTCGGTATCAGCTCCGAATTTGCCAATAGATTCGGGTGGGGCTCCCACAAGTCTGACATCCAGGAAGGTCTCCAAAACAAACAGGAAATACCTGTTACCTTCAAACATGGGTCTTACCTGTACGTTGTAATGGGTACCATCCATGGCTTCATCCCTGATCCTGAAAGTAATATCTCTTATTTTGGCTGCTCTCTCACTAACATCCATATCGTCGGAAATTTCTCCGAGTACCTTGTCTGTTACCTCTTCCATCCTTACCAGGAAAGAGACTGATTTACCTTCATTTGGAAGTTCTTCACTCTTGCTCATTGCCCAGAAGCCATCTTTCAGGTAGTCGTGTTCAATACTACTGTGATACTGGATCTCTCCATATCCACAGTGGTGGTTTGTAAGCAGCAGCCCTTCACCAGAAATCAGTTCGGCAGTGCAACTTCCAAAGTCGAGTGCCCCAACTGCATCTTTCAGACTCGCATTATTCACGCTGTAAATTTGTTCTGCGGTGAGCTCAAGTCCCAACTCCTTCATCTGTTCCATGTTTACCTGTTTCAGCAAACTTAAAAGCCACATACCCTCATCGGCTCGTACTTTTACCTGGAAGGAAACCAGGATAACTAAACAAATGGTCAATACTTTTTTCATTATTCAAAGTTTAAATTACTGAATTAATAATTCCCCAATTACAATAAGTTACCGGTAATCAATAATTTAGGTTTATGCTGGTTAGCATTTGGTTGGTTAACAAAGGAATCAGAATTTCAGCCCCCTGAATTAACTTCCCAATTAATCACAAAAAGATACAAATATTAAAAAAAAGAATTGGATTATGGTGCTATACTGCTGTACAATATTTGACAAATCGCGGTTGTAAAATTAGAATTTCATGTGCAGTTTCTCATCAGATAGTCTGAATGATCTGCGGTGATAAATGGTTATTCCATGGGTATGGATAGCCTCCCGGTGCAGGCGGGTGGGGTACCCCTTGTTTTGTTCCCAGAAGTATTGTGGATGCTGCTGGTGCAGCTGTTTCATATATTCATCTCTGTAGGTTTTTGCGAGGATGGAAGCAGCCGCAATGGAGCGGAATATTCCATCGCCTTTTATAATACATTGATGGGGTATCTCTTTGTAGGATCTGAACCGGTTACCATCAACCAAAATTTGATGAGGGTCGATTTTCAGACTGTCAAGGGCGCAATGCATGGCAAGAAACGATGCATTCAGGATATTGATCTCATCGATCTCCTTCGGTTCAACCATGGCTACGGCATAGCTGATTGCCGTTTTTTCAATGACCCGTCTGATTTTGTTACGTACCGCTTCCGTGAGTTTTTTTGAATCATCCAGTCCTGTAATTTCCACTTCTTCGGGAAGGATTACAGCAGCTGCAAATACAGGACCGGCAAGACATCCCCTGCCGGCCTCATCACATCCGGCCTCAGTGAGCCCTTTTGTGAAAAATGGTTTAAGCATGCCCTGATAGCACCTTCTCTATGGTTTTCCAAAGTTCATTTGCAGTATTATCCCAGCTGTATAACTGGCGTCGCTTTCTCCCCTTTTCAATCAAATCCTCACGTAATCCCTTCTCCTTTACAATCCTTATCATTCCATCCCTGATACTCCCCGGGCTTTCCGGCTTCGTATAGATGGCCGCATCTCCGGCAATCTCTGGTAAACTGGTCACATTTGAAGCCACGATCGGAATATCGCAATTCATCGCCTCCACCAATGGAATTCCGAATCCTTCATAGTATGGGACGAATGTAAGGGCCCAGGATGAAGCCACCACATCATTCAGGTCCTGCGGTACTAACCTTCCTGTGAAAATCACATCATCCTTGAATTTCATCATTTCAAGCTGCTCTTCCATCACCCTGGTCAGAAATATTTTCTTCCCGACAATAACCAGTTTAAACGGACTCTTGTACTCCTGGCGAAACAATTCGAATGCCCTTAGCAGGTTGCGAATATTCTTCCTCGGGTGAATACTTCCCACAAAAACAAAATAGGGAGCCCCTTCTGAATACTTTTGCCGGGTCTCTTCCATGCGGGCCTCATTTACAGGGAAAAAATTCTTGCTGGCACCGTTATACACCAGGTCGATCTTATTCTCATCAATTTCGTAATTGTTAATGATATCTCTCCTTGAAAATTCGGATACAGTGGCCAGCCTGACTGCTGCCCTGGCATACCGCGGGTAAAAATAGCGGTAGAATTTTCTTGAAAAATAGGGTAAATCCTGGGGTCGGTGTTCAAAGTTTATATCGTGTATCACCAAACAGGTTTTCACGCGGGACCTCAGACTGAGAAAACCGTCAGTGGACAGGAACATGTCCGCATCAATTTTTTTCAGCAAGTGGGGGATCCTCCATTCAAACCAAAAATACCAGAGCAGAGGATGCCTCGTGGGAGGTTTAAGCACAATGGGTACTACATTTGTTGAAAAAATTACCTCCTCACGGTATTTTCTGTCAAAAATGAAATAAAAGGTATGTTCCGGATGGCTTTTTACAATCCTGCGAAGGGTCTCGAAAGTAAACCATCCGATCCCATCCAGTTTACCAGGCATCAACAGGCGGGTATTCACCGCTATCTTCATCAGCTACAAATCTAATTCTCTAAGAAATATGGGGCGAACTTATTACATTTGTGTTGAAATAAAAAATATATTTGATAAGTTGCTGGCTCTTATGAATAATTAACATCCGGTTTGAAAAAAAAATTCCTCTCTAACCTGCTACTGCTGGTGATAATAAATATTCTGATAAAACCTTTTTGGTTTTTCGGAATTGAGGTTGCCGTCCAGAACAGGGTTGGTGAGGAGATGTACGGTTTTTACTTCTCCCTGTTCAATTTCGCGTTTATACTAAACATCCTCCTCGATATTGGGATCACAAATTTTAACAACAGGGCTGTTTCAAGAGACCATAGCCTGCTTCCGCTGCATTTGTCCAATATTGTACCGCTGAAATTCCTGCTCAGTATAATTTACGGACTGGTTGTTTTTGTTGCCGGTGCCATTATCGGATATTCATCACTCCATTTCAAGCTTCTGGCCGTACTGGTTATCAATCAGTTCCTCTCTTCCTTTATCCTGTATATGAGGTCCAATATCAGCGGTATTCAGCTGTTCCGTACAGACAGCCTGCTCTCCGTTCTGGACCGCTCATTGATGATCATCATTACCGGCATTTTACTTTGGACGAACATTAGCCGAGAACCATTTAAAATTGAATGGTTTGTATATACACAAACTGCATCCTATACACTTACACTGTTCACAGTTGTTGCCGTGGTTCTGTACCATTCGGGGAAAATCCATCTGAAATTCAAATTTTCGGGATACAAAAATATTCTCCGTCAAAGCTATCCGTTTGCAATCCTTATTTTGCTGATGTCGTTCTTTAACAGGGCAGACTCCGTGATGATTGAAAGGCTGCTGCCCGATGGTAAGGAGCAGGCTGGTATTTACGCACAGTCGTTCAGGGTGCTGGATGCGCTCTCCCAATTCGCTGTGCTGTTCGCTGCCCTGCTGTTGCCGATGTTCAGCAAAATGCTGAAAACAGGGGAAAATACAGAGGACCTGATTAATATCTCCTCATCGCTGCTGCTGGGGGTGGCCATTACAGCAGCAGTGGCTGCCGTTTTCTTTAACAATGAGATCATCACCCTGATGTATCATAAAGCCGTACTCAATTCTCCGGCCATATTCAGTATTCTGATGTGTGGATTTGTATTCATATCGGTAAGCTATATCTTCGGAACACTGCTGACGGCCAACAGGAACCTGAAACAATTGAATATTCTGGCAGGGCTGACCGTGGTTGTGAATATCGGGCTGAACCTGCTGCTGATACCGGCCTACAAGGCATACGGAGCAGCAATTGCTAGTATATCGTCACAGGGATTTTATGCCATCGGACAAATCATTGTGGCACATAAAATGATCAGACTCAATTTGAACTATAGCTTCTATGGCAAACTGCTTTTATTCGGAATATTTATTACAGTTGCAGCATGGCTACTCAGTAAATATCTTTCCTGGGTACCGGCAATCATTCTCTTTGTGGCCATATCCGTAATCCTCTCCATACTTACAGGCATCATACGCCCCAGGGAGATTTTGGCAATATTCCGGGAGGATTGATCCATATATATCGCCGTACAGATACCACCAGTTGTAATGCACCACCACCCCAAACCTCTTGCACAGCTTATGGATGCTGTTGGTATTGTTAGAATCTTGTTAATTCTTTCATACTTTAAAAGGAAGGCAAAATATGAAACAATCCGTATTTTTAGCAAACGTAAAGCGACGCTATGCCGGAAAATAAAGGAAAACGTGATGAAAAACTGCTGCGAAGAAGCAGAAGCACACTGGCGTTCAACCAGAGAGAAAAAGAGGCTATAGAGCTCTATTGCAGAAAATATAAAATCTCCAACAAGTCTAAGTTCATGCGGGAAACCATCCTTACCGAAATTTTAAAGCGGTTTGATGAAGACTACCCGACACTTTTCGAACTTGAAAAGCCTAATTTGTTTTATCAAAAATAACAATTCCGGTACGGGAATGCCAACTTAGATCCGGTGATCAAAGTATCTCAAGAGAATAGATGATAGATTCCAATTGCCTGATTTTTACCCTTTTTTTCTGGTTGGGATAATAGACATACCCTTCAACGGTGACTATTCTGTCTCTTTTCGCGTCAAAAACTGTGTGACTAACGAATGGACCTCCCATATATCCACCCTCAAGATCCCATAATCCTCTCATTTCCACAATATTCATCCCATCGCGCTCCATGTCAAAATAAATGGGAGGATAAGCATTTGAAGTGGTCATGTAGGAAGAATCGTCCGGCCCTTTTACATATTTTGAAGTAAATTCATTTCTTTTTTTCAGCAAAAGTTCATTTTGAATTGCTTCAGGCCCGGATGCCGGGTATTCGTAAACATGCAGCACCTGTGAAAAATCGGGTGTTTCAATGGATACGGAACTGTAATTATCGGTCGAAAGGTCTATATTATACCCCCTGGGAATACCAAGTCGGATCTGGTGATTATCAGCCATCAGTTTTTGTATTTCCAGGTCCATGGAAGATTTATAACTGTTTGTTTGCCGTTGACGGTCGTACTGCACCAGAAAGTTTTGTATCCTGTCTCTGTTTTCCCTGATCGCCTCTGACAGGCTCTGGCTGTTTTTCGCCTCAATCTGAACCATGATCTGATTTTTTGCCCATACATCTTTCCTGTACCTGACGGCAGCTTTATCAACTGTCTCATTTATGGTTACAAGAACCACAGACCGGTGATACTTGAACAATTTGTCAAATGAGGAAGGGGATATCTGTGTCACATCGAACAGTGGTTCACTTTGGGGTAGGCCGGGAAATTCCTCTTTCAGTATATCCTTTAATAACTCACCTGTTTCACCGTCCCAGATAAATTTATCGGCAACCACTAGTACCTCACCTGCACCTCCGGTAATACCTGGAAGAATTCGTCCATTCCCCTTTCCGGGCTGAATGGTTGAATCACACGCTGTAAATATCAGCATGGATGCGACAAATAAAAATATTACATGGTTTTTCATATGGGAGAATTATATGGTTATTACCTTAATAACGCAAATCCCTTTCATGAAGTATAAAAAAACCTGTTTACTAAAAAACAGGTTTCGCGAAAATTATCATGCGTTACTTCTCGCTCTCCTTAATTTTTTTTTTATCGGCCTCTTCCGGTTCTTTTTCATCATCTCCGGTGGCCTTTTTGAATTCCTTCATTCCCTGCCCTATTCCACGCATCAACTCAGGTATTTTCTTCCCACCAAACAACAATAAGATCGCGATAACTACCAAAAGGATCTGTGACCATCCCGGCATTCCTAATAAGACGAAACCTTCCATAATTATTGAATTTAATTGCAGTACAAAATTAGTTAATTATTTGAACCCTGAAAACAGTGCCGGAATAAAGATGTGCTCGTCAATTTATTTATTAAACAATCCAATGACATCGTTCATGTTTGCATACAACAGCAGTGCCAGCAAGAGCACCATACCTACGATTTGCGCATACTCCATAAATTTGTCTCCCGGTTTTCTTCCACTGATAATCTCGAAAAGTAAAAAGGTTACATGTCCGCCATCCAGTGCAGGAATGGGTAACAGATTCATAATCGCCAGCATGATCGAGAGAAAAGCGGTAAGGTTCCAGAAACTTTGCCAGTTCCATGAAGATGGGAAAATACTTCCAATGGTAATAAAGCCCCCCAGCGACTCGTGTGCCTTGTACTTTTTAGGTTGAAAAAGTTTTTCCAGGCTTTTCAGGTACTTACTGGAAGTTTCTATTCCCTTTTTCAAGCCTGTTGGAATAGATTCAAAGAAACTGTACCTTATCTCCACCTCATCATACAGGTCAAAAATGAATGCGGTATCCATTCTCGGACCAACACCGATCAATCCTTTTTCATTACTGGTAAGGGTAAAATCGAGAATATTTCCGTCTCTTTCGGCTCTTATACTGATTTGTTGGTTGACCTTACCTGCCATCCCCTCTCTGAACTGATCCCAGAACTTAATTTCTTCTCCATTCAGCCCGATGATGTGGTCGCCAGGCTTCACCCCTGCTTTGTGGGCCGGATTATCCACCAGTACTTCCCCTACCACAAACGGTATCCGGGGAATGATCATGATACTGCTTTTGGACAACATCGGGAGGAACTTGTCATCCACTGGTAGTATTACCTGCTCCCCGTCACGTTCAACTGTTATCTCCTGCACTTCATTCAACCATATGTCTCCCGGGATATTTTCCCACCGTTCAACGGCCACACCATCCAGTTTCAACACTTTATCGCCGTTCTGAAAGCCAATTTCCTTGGCAAGGCTATCCACCATAACTCCGTATTTGAGGTTCTCGTTGGGAACATACTTCTCCCCCCAGGTATAGGAAACCATGATGTAAATCACGATGGCAAGTAAAAAGTTTACCATGACGCCGCCAAGCATGATCAGCAGTCTTTGCCAGGCTTTCTTCGAACGAAACTCGTGGGGCTCGGCAGGCTTGGCCATTTGGTCACGGTCCATTGATTCATCAATCATACCACTGATCTTCACATAACCTCCAAGTGGCAACCATCCTATACCATACTCTGTCTCGCCAATTTTTTTCTTAAAAAGGGAAAATTTTATATCAAAAAAAAGATAAAATTTTTCAACCCGGGTTTTAAATGCCCTTGCGAGAATAAAATGTCCCATTTCGTGTAAAACGATCAGGATCGATAAACTTAAAAGAAATTGTCCTAATTTTATTATAAATATCATGTTATTTGCTCTATTAACTGTTCAGATAATTTACGTGCCATTGCGTCCGATTTTAAAAGCTCATTCAGGTCGGGTTGTTTTATAAAACCCGACTTTTCAAGTGTCTTCTCAATAATATCGGGAATGGTTAAAAACCCTATTTTCCTGTTCAAAAATGCCTCTACTGCAATCTCATTTGCTGCATTCATAATACAGGGCCAGTTTCCTCCTCTTTCAAGTGCCTGAAAAGAAATTGCAAGGTTACGAAAATTTTTCAAATCCGGGGCCTGGAAATTCAAATTTGGGGTCTCTGCAAAACTGAAGCGGGGATATTCGGAAGGAATCCGCTCCGGAAAGGCCAGGGCGTACTGTATAGGGAGTCGCATATCCGGTAATCCCATTTGTGCCTTCATGGATCCATCCTTAAATTGTACCAGCGAATGTATGATTGACTGGGAGTGGATGACCACATCAATTTGATCCGGTTTCAGGTCGAAGAGCCACTTTGCTTCAATCACCTCGAGCCCTTTGTTCATCATTGTTGCAGAATCGATACTGATTTTCGGGCCCATACACCAGTTGGGGTGGTTCAGGGCCTGCTCGGGGGTAACATTCTCCAGTTCTGTAGTGGTCATGTTCAGAAATGGTCCGCCTGAAGCCGTGAGAATTATTTTCTCAATGGCGTCGGTATATTCGCCCACCAGGCACTGAAAAATAGCTGAATGTTCAGAATCTACCGGGATGATGGCTGCATTATGTTCCCTTGCCAGTGCCATGATCATCTCCCCTGCAACAACCATGGTCTCCTTATTGGCAAGGGCAATACCCTTTCCTGCCTCAATTGCCGCGATGGTGGGTTTTAACCCTGCAAATCCAACCATGGCAGTGAGCACCATATGCACCGATTCCATGGCTACTACCTGGTCTATCGCCTCCATGCCCCGGTATATTTTCACTGGTAAACGGGAAAGTTCTCTCTCCAGATGCTGGTAGTGCGCTTTGTTTGAAATGACAACCACATTGGGTACAAATTCATGGGCCTGTTCAATGAGTAGCTCCACATTATTGTTTGCTGTAAGCACCTCAACTTCAAACCGTTCGGGATTATTACGGATAACTTCAAGCGCCTGTGTTCCGATGGACCCGGTGGATCCAAGTATAGCTATACCTCTCTTCATTCCGTCAGAATACAATATAATCGGTTGGGTTTAACGGAACCCCGTTGTGCCAGAGTTCAAAGTGGAGATGAGGTCCGGTGGTGAGCTCCCCTGAATTTCCTATTATTGCTATGGCATCTCCTGCATTAACCTTTAATCCTACTGTTTTAAAAAGTTCTGCATTGTGCTTGTATACAGACATCATGTTAAAGTCGTGCTGGATCTGTATTACATATCCGGTTTCGAGGGTCCAGGTGGCCATGGTTACAGTGCCGTCAAGTGTTGCTTTCACCACCTCATTGGGTCCTGCCACCAGATCTATCCCATAATGTTTCTCCAGCGGATTGAACGGGTTGGTGACTATTCCCTGAACCGGTGTAAAAAAATGTATATCATACAGTTCGCTCCCTTCGGAAGCCTGTTCCGTAATACTGAGCCTGAACTGCTCCTCAGCTTCCACCTGCTGACGTAAGATTGAGTCATTGGCAGATCTTAAAAATACAATCTCATCCGGCCCCCGTGAAGTTGATGTGTCGTTCAGGAAATTCTCCGGACGCTCCCCGTTTACAATCCTGTTAATATTTAAAAAGTATTGGTCACGCATGGCCAGCTCTCTTTGCAGGGAGTCCAGTTTCATGGCATTCAGACGAATGTTATGACTCATCATGGCATCCGGGTAACCCGGAATCAGTTCCCGTACTGGTGTATAAGCCACTGTAACATAAACCAGTGAAATTCCCACCAGGGTGAAAATACATATGATGGCCGCGATGTTTAACCGCGATAATCTGACAAATCCGACCTCCTCATAAGATTCTTCGTTGAGTACCACAAGGCGATACTTGTGCATTAACTTTCTCAGAAAGCCGTTTTTTTTCTCTTTAACTCGTGCCATGAATAATCGGAATGAGGCACAAAGATAATAAACATAGTTGATAGTTGCTTTATCAGTTTGGAGGTTCTGGTTCTCAAAGGCTATGCATGCTGTTATCCGCATCAGATGCTGCTCTGGTGAAAAAATAAAGCTGGTCGTAGTAACTGTCCGGATGGCACTGTATTATTTGGTTATTATCTATTTCTACGTATATTAAGGGCTCGAATTTACACCTATGTCGCACGGACGTTTTGACAACCCGGTTGTCGCAACCCTAACCGGTATTCTTGATATATTCAGAAAACAAAAACTATCGGAAAGGTTGACAGATGCCGATCGTATAGATGGTAAAACCTGTATCATTACCGGGGCCAATTCCGGATTGGGGTTCGCACTGGCGGTGGATCTTGCCAGGCGCGGTGGACATGTGTGCTGAATACACTGGCTGTTGAATTGTCACGCAAGCTCAACAACCCTGAACCGGATGTTTCCATGAACATCATCTGTCCAGGGCCGGTTAATTCAAATATTATCCGCAGCGCCCCCTGGGTGGTAAGAGTTGTTATGCGGGCAATTTTCTTCCTGTTTTTTCAGTCACCTGCCAAGGCTGCAAAGCCAGTGGTCTATATGGGTATATCGCCCGACTATGAAGGAATGACAGCATCTTATCTCCACATGTTCAATAAGAAAGATATGGATCCGAAAGTTTATATGGAAGAGGAAGGAGAAAAGTTATGGAACCATTCCAAAGCGGTTTGGGAACGCATTGATGACCGGGCAATGGTTTGCAGTTTCTAAAATTCGAAAAGTGGAAGAATATCTGACCGTACGTATGCCTCTCCACTGTTGCTTTCAAGAAACGTCTCCCTGATTATGGCATCGCTTTCATCATTGAAAAGCTCCATATGTATCAACACCCAGGGTTTGAAACTGCTTGTCCAATCCTCAGATTCATTTCCGTTATGTGAGATCATACTGGTACCCAAACTGGTTGTCATTCCCGTGAACAATTTGTTGCTTTCCGGTGAATACAAAACATATACCTTGTATAGCATTGCTTTACGTATTAGTGCAATAAAATTAATTATTATTCGTCCAGGATTCTGCAATACAGACTGTTTAGCACCCGTTTTTTGACAAATGGATGCATTTGGGGTATATACGATGCGTTAACTCCCATAATACCACACCGGCTTCCCTATTGGATAAATTCCTTTTATTTCATAGATCTCCATAATTATCAACAGTCCCCGAGCGTAGTCGAGGCCGGGGAGTGGGATTCGCCATTGAAACCTTCAAAATCCGGCCAATATATCGTTTACCTTTTCCGATTTTTGGAAAAAAAGGGATTAATTTACCAACTATTATTAATTTTAAAATTCCGAAAATCCAGTACCAGCGTACCATGATGCAACTTACAAGAATAATTCACCCACAGGAGATTATGAAATCTTTTCTGGCCCGCTTTGGAACTGTCATTTTTTTACTGATATTATTGCAATTTCAGCTGCATGCAGAGATACGGCTTCCTGCAATTATTGGCGATGGTATGGTATTGCAGCGTGATGAATCCGTAAAAATATGGGGATGGGCAGAACCAGGTGAGCGGGTTACTGTAAAGTTTAAAAAGGGAACCTATAAAACAGATACAGGGAAAGATGGGAAATGGATGATAAAGCTGCCCCCTATGCTTGCCGGCGGACCGTATGATATGGAGATCAGGGGCACCAATAAAATCATCATAAAAAATATCCTTGTGGGCGATGTCTGGATATGTTCCGGACAATCGAACATGACCCATAATTTTGGACGGCACCGGGAAAGATATGCCCGGGAAATTGCCGGGGCCAATATTCCGGAAATTCGTCAATTCCTGGTACCGACAAATGCAGTTATCACTGGACCGATTGAAGATGCACCAAGCCCTGGATGGAAAGAGGCAACTTCAGAAACGGTATTGGATTTCACGGTGATTGGTTACTTCTTCGCGAAAAAGCTTTATGACAGATACCATATACCCATGGGCATCATCAATGCCAGTGTCGGAGGTACCCCTATTGAAGCATGGACCAGCGAGAATGGCTTGAAGGAATTCTCTTCCATCCTGGCAACCATTGAAAAGAACAAGGATACCGCCTATGTAAACAGTGCTAACCGGAAAGCAAGGGAAGCAGAGAAACATGCTGCACTACAAAAAACCGGCGACAAGGGCATCACTGGGGCCGTTACATGGTACGATCCTTCCCATGAGCCTCTGAACTGGAAAAGAATAAATATTCCGGGGTATTGGGAGGACCAGGGAATCAGAAATCTGGACGGCGTAGTGTGGTACCGCAGGGAGATCGATGTTCCTGAATCAATGACGGAGTTGGATGCAATTGTTAAGCTTGGAAGAATTGTCAATGCTGATGAATTCTATGTAAATGGCAAGCGCGTCGGAAATACGACCTACGAATATCCCCAGAGAGAATACGTCGTTCCCGGAGGGGTTCTGAAAACAGGTAAAAACCTGTTAGTTATCCGGGTGACCAATAATTCCGGGAAGGGAGGATTTGTTCCCGATAAGCCCTACCTGATCATTGCATCAGGCGACACGATTGATCTGAAAGGGTATTGGCAATACAAAGTGGGAGAGGTGTTCAGCTATAACAAACCGAACAGTACCTTTATTTCAGCCCAACATCAACCAACAACGCTGTACAATGGGATGATTGCACCTATTACCAGGTATACAATACGTGGAATATTGTGGTACCAGGGAGAGAGCAATGCCTCCAACCCACAGGCTTATAAAAAGATGCTGCCAAACCTGATCAGTGACTGGCGGAGTCAGTGGAAGTTAGGTGATATCCCGTTCCTCATTGCCCAACTCCCTAATTTCATGGAAGTTGATTATTCCCCTTCTGAAAGCAATTGGGCCATGATACGTGAAGTTCAGCTGGAAACTGCTTTAAATACTGCCAATACCGGGCTTGGAATTAATATAGACCTGGGTGAATGGAACGACATTCACGCCGGAAACAAAAAGCCTGTGGGTGAGAGGCTGGCCCTGGCTGCCATGAAAATCTCCTACAGAGAAAACAATATCGTACATTCCGGTCCCATTTTAAAGTCATGGAGAATTGAAGGAGACAAAATCATCCTGTCATTCGATGCTGTAGGGAGTGGACTGGTGTCGGGTAATGGCGAGGAACTGGCTCATTTTGCCATTGCCGGGGAAGACAAGAATTTTAAATGGGCAAAAGCGGAAATTAAAAATAACGAAGTGATTGTCTGGTGCGACAACATTCCTCATCCAAAATTTCTGCGATACGGCTGGGCCGACAATCCTGATTTTGCAAATTTATATAACAGGGAAGGACTCCCTGCATCACCATTCAGGATTGCATTGTGAAAGTTGTGCGATGGGTATT
>JBBDIE010000040.1:33672-42534 GCA_040880545.1 Bacteroidales bacterium
TAAAGAATCAATATATCTTAATGGTGCCCCTCACTCTTTACTTCCCACCACCAGTGTCCAAATGATTCACGGTAGTCGCTGCAATCCAGTTCATCCTTTACACTTTCAGGGATCTGGAATGAGAGGTTTTTTGAATGGGCGTAAAGTGGATTCCGGTATATTTTCTGCATATACCTGGCCCAAATCGGCAAGGCTGCCGAAGCTCCCTGCCCATAGCCACCATATCTGAACCTTACACTGGGGAGATCGCCACCTACCCATATACCGGTAATTAAAACAGGCGTATAACCAATGAACCACCCATCTGTATTGTGTTGCGTGGTTCCGGTTTTTCCTGCGATCTCATTCTCAAATCCATATACCCTCCTTAGCGATGATGCTGTCCCGCTATCCACCACACTCTTCAGCATCTCTGTCATCAAAAGGGCCTGGTGAGGATCAATCAGCTGTTCTGAAATCCTGGATTCAGCCTCAAATAAAACATTTCCGTGTTTGTCTTCAATGCGCTTTAGAAAAATGGGCTCAACAATTCTTCCCTCATTTAGAAAAACACTGTAGGCCCTGACCATTTCTTTCAGGGAGACGTTACCTGTTCCAAGTGCCAGGGAAGGGACCTCAGGCATGTCGCCCTCAATGCCCAGCTGTTCTGAAAACCGGATCACTGCATCTGTTCCGGTCTCTTCCAATAATTTTACACTGATCGTGTTTACAGATTGTGACAATGCCCCTTTCATGGAATAATACCCGCCATACCCGCCACTTGCGTTCCTGGGGGTCCAGTTATTATATTCCTCATAGACCACTGAATCATTCGGAAGATAGGAGCATGGATCGTGACCGTTTTTAAGTGCTGCTGCATATAAGATCGGTTTAAAGGTTGAGCCAGCCTGCCTTTTTGAATGGATATGATCGTATTTAAAATAATTTGAATTGATCCCGCCAACCCAGGCCCTTACATACCCCGTCTCTGCCTCCATGGAAAGCAACCCTGCGTGTAAGAACCTGGAATAATGGACCACAGAATCGTATACAGACATCTCTGTCTCCTTCATTCCCTCATAGGTAAATATTTCCATTCTTTTTGGAATCTTTAATGCTTCGATAATTTCCTCCCCCGACAACCCCTGTTTTTTCAATCGCCCGTAAGCCGGTGTTTTTTCAAGGATTTTAAGTATGAAGCCATTCTGCCTCCCCCAGGGATCTCTGGTTTTCCATTGCCGGTCAAAATTTTTTTGCAGGTTGGCCATATGGGCCATCATGGCCTCCTCGGCATATTGCTGCAAATCGGCATTGATGGTGGTGTATATCTTCAACCCGTCTGTATAGATGTTGTAATGTGAACCGTCACTTTTGGGGTTATTCTTAGCCCAATCAAGCAGAAAAAGTCGCAGGTGCTCTCTGAAATACGGAGCCGGGCCCTCATTGTGCGAAAGATTGACATAGTCGGTTTTAATAGGAAGGGCACAAAGTGAATCAAGCGTGACCTTGTCTATATAGTTATGCTTGTGCATTCGCGATAGCACATTGTCCCTCCTGGACTTTGATCTTTCAGGAAAATATCTCGGATTAAAAACATAGGTTCCTTTTAACATTCCAACTAGCAGGGCCGACTCTTCAATTTTCAGGTTGCCAGGCTGCATTCTGAAAAATCTTTGGGAACCAGTTTCAATTCCATAAGTATTTTCTCCGAAGGAGACCGTATTGAGATATAGCTCAAGGATCTCTTTTTTGGAATAGGCTTTATCCAGGCGAACACCGATGATCATTTCCCGGAATTTGTTCACTGGCATCGTAATTATTGAATACCTCTTTCGCTTGTACAGGTTTTTGGCCAGTTGCTGGTGTATCGTGCTGCCCCCGCCCGCTCCCCTGTTCTGAAGCAGTATTGATTTAAATATTACCCTGAGTGTGCTTCTACCGTCAATACCATGGTGTTCATAAAATCTTGCGTCTTCAGTCGCAATCAGGGCATGGATTAAATGTTCAGGAAGATCCTGGTAACGAACGTTGGTCCGGTCCTGGTAATAATATTTTCCCAGCAACACCTTGTCGTTAGAGTAGACCTCTGACGAAATGTGGTTCTGGATGTTTTTGAGCTCCTGTACTGTTGCAAGATGACCGAACATTCCTGTATAAACCAGGAAAAACAATATTGAATATAAAAGTAAAATGCTGCCGGTCGTAATGGCGACTATCCGTATAATTTGTCTTGGTGAGATTCGATACATCAAAGCAGGTACTATCGGTTTCTTTCTCTTCTGTCCCATTCTTCCCGGTCGAAGTTTTGCCTGCTCTCTCTAAGCAGTTCCCTTTCCTGTTCCGCAATATTTCGCAGATCCGTAAGAAAGACTGTATTGGGATAAGGATTGTTTTCGAGCAAATCTTCAAGATTCTGAACCTTCTGTTCCTGATCTTCTTCATTCAGATTTCGCATAACAATTAAAGCAAAGGCCAGATCAACAGCATTGGTGGTAATATTCTCCTTTTTTATCCAGCCCCTGTTTTCCTTTTTTTCATTCACAATCTTTATCCAGTCGTCCCACTCCTCAACAACGGCTACAATCTCCATAATTTTCAATCTTTCATCGGTAATTGTCAACAGGTCGGGTCTCAGGTAAAGAGGGACTTCGGTAGTTATTACGGCAGGTTTTGCATCCAGTTCACTGGCAAAGTCATATACCCATACAACGGAAGAATCCGATAATCTTACCTTCAGGAATTTAGTATTGTTATAGGAAGAATCGATGGCAAAAGTGTCCAGGTATAAAAAACTTTCACCCAGGCTTAAGAGGGATACCCTGGATGAACTTCTCAGGGGTTGGCTGCGGGCCGATATCCTGTCCCATACGCTGACCCCCCTGGTTTCATGGTTTTCAGTTATAATTATCTCTGGTTGATCCGGCGAATCGTTTTTGCAGCCTGACAAATTCCATAAGAGCAATATTCCCAGACACCACGTGAGCTTTCTAAACATTGTTATAAGTACTTATTATTTAAGTCCTTGCAAAATAACGAAAATCCGGTGGAAAAGCTGTCTTTCAGCGGTAAATTTATACCGGCTGGATTATATAAATGGACAAGTACTTTTACATGGCCTTCCTCTCACCCAATCATACATACCGTTCGGTATATGGTGGCTTGAACCACTCCCCTGGTTTCAAGCGTTTTCTTTCTAACACAAATTAATATTTCATTACTGCCTTACTTAGTTAAACTATTGTATTTCTACTATTTAACAACAATATACAAGACCATTTCGATATCGATGCCATGCTACCCTATTTATTTACATCGCTCTTTGTGAAGGATATTTAAGGAGGGTTTCATATATTTGGTATCTTGCGTGATGGCCTGAAATTCTTTGATCTCATAAGAGGGCTGCCTGTTATATACATGGAAAATTAAATTATGAAAAGAACAAAAACAGCTGAGGGAATTAAGCGAAGGGAATTTTTACAAAGAAGTGCCACCTTTGCAGCCGGAACTATGATCGTGGGATCAGGAGCTTCAACCTTATTCGGGGCAACGGATTCCCGTCGATCAAGAACTTCCATTGAAACAATCACGCTGAACAATGGCGTATTGATGCCGATCCTTGGATTCGGCACCCTGTACCTGAATGGCGACGTGGGGGTACAATGTGTCTCTGATGCCATTTCGCTTGGGTATCGTCTTATAGATACTGCCACAATTTATGGAAATGAAGAATCTGTTGGTGGTGGAATAAAGAAAAGTGGAATAAGCAGGGAAGATCTTTTTGTAACATCAAAAGTCTGGGTGGACGATTCAGGCTACAAACAGGCAAAGCAGGCTTTTCAAACATCCCTGGATAAATTGGGCCTCGACTATTTAGATCTGTATCTTATCCACCGGCCCCGGGGAGACGTAAAAGGTTCCTGGAAGGCGATGGAAGAACTGTATAATGAAGGAAAAATCAGGGCAATAGGTGTAAGTAATTTTGAGAACGCACACCTGGATGAACTTTTGTCTTACGCGAAAATCAAACCGGCAGTCAATCAAATCGAATCCCACGCCTTTTTCCAGCAAGACAAGGCCAATAAAGCTTTAAAGAAACTTGGGATACAAATGGAAGCGTGGTCTCCATTGGCACAAGGGCGCAACGGACTATTCACAAACAACACCCTTGAAGCCATTGGCAAAAAGTATAATAAGACAAATGCCCAGGTGAGCCTGAGATGGCACTACCAGCGAGGTATAGTTGCGATCCCCAGGACATCGCAGAAGTCTCATATGATAGAAAATCTGAATGTATTTGACTTTGAGCTCAATGAATCCGATATGAAAAAGATTGACTCGCTCGATTTAAATATCACCCAATTTCCTGAGTGGGAATAATATCTTACCCCTGAAATAACTTAATCAATCAACTTACTTCCGATATGCAGAAAAATCTAACTTCAATTACCTTCAGGACCCGGATCATTCATCTGCAGTCCTTGCTCTTCCTTTATATTTTTTCTCTGATCCTCGTCTCCTGTGATGGTCAGAAAAAGTTGAAGCCAGAAAAATCAATAGCCTACTTTGATTATTTTAATTATCAGGGAAATGACGACTATTACAACGATAATCCGCTGACTGAAGCTGACCAGTTTTATAATCCCATTCTGCCAGGCTGGTATTCCGACCCCAGTATATGTAAAAGAGGAGATGACTACTTTTTGGTAACATCCACATTTTCCTATTTTCCCGGAGTCCCCATTTTTCATAGCACCGACCTCGTCAACTGGAAACAAATTGGCCATATTCTGGACCGGCCCTCTCAACTTCCTCTTGAAGGACAACGTATTGGTGAAGGGATATTTGCTCCTGCCATCAGTTACAATCCGCATAATGAGACCTTTTACATGATCACAACCAATATCCGCCGCGGCAATTTCTTTGTGAAGACGAAAGATCCATTCGGTGCATGGTCGGACCCGGTATGGTTACCAGAGGTGCAGGGCATAGATCCCTCAATCTTCTTTGATGATGATGGAAAGGCCTACATCGTGAATAATGATGCCCCGGATGGCCAGCCCCTTTACCAGGGACATAGGGCCATACGCGTTCAGGAGTTCGACTGGAAAACTGAAAAAGTATTCGGCCCGCGGAAAATGATCGTGAATGGAGGTGTAAATATTGAGGAGCAACCCATCTGGATTGAAGGGCCACACATCTATAAGATAAATGGGATGTATTACCTGATGAATGCGGAGGGAGGATCAGGACCCCAGCATTCGGAAGTGATTTTTAGAGGTGCACAACCAATGGGGCCATATATTCCCTGGGATAAAAATCCAATCCTTACCCAACGCCACCTGGATCCTGAACGACCAAATCCAATTGGATGGGCTGGTCATGCCGACCTTGTTCAGGACGAAGCGGGTGACTGGTGGGCGGTATTCCTGGCTTGCCGCCCAATTGACAATGAATTTGAGAACCTCGGCAGGGAGACGTTTCTGATGCCAGTTAAATGGTCGGATGACGGATTCCCTTACATGACCCAGGGAGATGATTTAATACCAATGATTGTAGAAAAGGAAGGTATTACACGCGAAAATGTCACTTTCGGTAATTTTAGTGTGAAGGATGATTTTAGTGATACAACGTTGGGTCTCGAATGGATGACACTAAGGACCCCGGCTTCAGAGCTGTATTCTCTGCAAGAACCATCCGGTTACCTTTCATTGACTTGTACTGAGAATAATGCAACGCAGAGAAAAACTCCGGCCCTTGTTCTGAGGAGAATGCAGCATCACAAATTTGAATGTGAAACAAAACTCACCTTCGACCCGGCTGAGAATGATGCTGCAGGATTGCTGCTGCTTAAAGATGAAGGGCATCAGTACTTTCTTTCGGTGAGCAATGCAAACAACAAGAGGGAGATCAGTCTGATAAAAGTATCTCGCTCAAATGAAGAGAAACTGGCTACCGAAATGATTAAGGCTGGAACTGGTGCGCTTGGATTGAAGATTGTTTCACAGGGCAAAACCTTTGATTTCTATTATGCCCAAAAAGAAAATAAATGGGAACTCCTTTGCGCCGATATAGATGCACATTACCTTTCAACCGACAATTCTTATGGATTTACCGGAACCACAATCGGGATGTATGCAGTGAAAAATCCTGATGTAACAGTTCAAAATATTACGCCGGCTCCTGAAGGTTTCGACTCTGAATGAATCGGATTTTCACATGGTAAACCGGATCCAATCGAATTTTCATCTGAAACGGTAA
This sequence comes from Bacteroidales bacterium, assembly GCA_040880545.1. Lineage (GTDB taxonomy): Bacteria > Bacteroidota > Bacteroidia > Bacteroidales > M55B112. The sequence continues at coordinate 39,910 of JBBDIE010000040.1, forward strand.
GCACAAAACGCAAAGCGCGTGTCTGTACATCACCGGGGTTTTCAAAAGTTATGAAATACCCTGTACATTATCTGCTGCACGGAATTGGAGGCGATGAAAGGCTCCCTATTTTCTTCTTCGGATAAATATAAAGTCACCTCCCTCATCGCCTACATTTTGTATGGTGCCAAACTGAGGAACATTTTCAGAGTTGTTGATCACGGCAGTTCTCATTTTTGAAAATAGCTCTTCTGCAGATACATATTCATTAGAATTCTCCCGTAGGTTTTTTAACAGGTACTGCAAAAAGGCACTTTTGTCGGGGACCTCGGTGAGTGTACCACTTGTTATTGCCTTGCGGCTATTCATCTGATAGAGCATTTCAATTGCATAGGTGGCAGAGAAGGCTGATCTTGTTTTAAAAATCCCTCCGCTGAAACATGCATCTGCAATTAAAAGTGTGTGTTTTGATTTAATTGCCCCCAGGTAATTTGTCAGATCAGTGTTTGGAATCCAGTTAACAGGGTTGTTTTTGTTTGCATCACTCGGAAGCCAGTACCCGACACCCATTCCTTCATCCCAGAATCCATGTCCGGCATAGAAAATCAACAGGTTATCATCAGGGTTAATTTGTGAACGAAACTGATGAAGCGTACCAATAATATCAGCTTTTGTGGGATTCATAAGCAGGATGACATTTTCTTTCTCGAAATTATACTCATCTGTCAGGGTATTATAGAGTTCAGTTGCATCATTTATTGGTTCTGACAAATCCATTATTCCAGGGTCATCATATTTTTCATTTCCAATAAGAAGCGCAAAGTTACGAGCTGCGTGCAAGCTGTATTCAATTGTAAAGCTGCTACTAACTGTGTCATCCCCGGCATATATCACGATCCGGATATCGTTAAATCCCAGTTTGAGTCCGACAGGTTCATCGAGCTGAAAAGCACAGTCTGCTGATGGCGTTACTTTATTTCCCAGGTAACCTTTGATGAATGAATCACCCCGGTAAATAACCAGCTTGTTAAAAGGTGCACTTGCTTTAATACAGGCTTTCACGTTATACTTGCTACTGGCTGTAAGAACAGCTGAAACAGCTGGTTGAATAAATTCAATACTGTAGCTGTTTTTTGCATTTTCCGGCCATGTTTTTAATTGTGAATCAGGATCTGAGATGACCTTGGTGGATCTTTCTGAGTAAAACTGAACCATGCTGTTATTAAATGCAACATCAGTTGCAACAACCTTTATTGTATTCCTCCCGTATGCCTGCGGGATTTCAGCCATGAAATGACCATCGGCAGAAACAAGGGCTTCAACTCCATTTACCATCACTGCATATATCCCTCCGGCATCTTCAACTTTGCCCTTTAATACCAGTGTCCTGGTATCTGATTTCACCAGAGAATCTATCGATATTACAGGAGTTTCCATTATAATTACAGGCGGTGTAACATCAATATCTGTTCTGCTCTGATCAGAAAATTTCCTGAGTTCAGTTTCGGTTTTTGAAATATTGAACTGTATTACTCCCGATTTACTTTCAGAGACCTGTGCTGATACCGATAATGCTGTATATATGATCCCGATGATTAGAAGTACCTTTTTCATTGGTGCATAATTTGGTTAAACTTCAGTTTTTCAATTATTTAAAATCCTAAAAATGACAACTCCGTTTTTATGCATTGGAACCCATGCTATTTTCAGCGCCTTTTGTGAAAGTTCTTACATGAGGGTTTCATAATAGTTATATATAGATATTTTAAAACCTGACCCCCAGTGCAAATGTTCCAAAGGTGAGCGGAGAAATTGCCCGGAAATTAGTTCCCTGTTCAACTGCTTTCGGATCAATGTGACACAATTGCATTTGGATGGCCACCCATTTGTAATCGGCAGTAATTCCAAGGGCCGGACCATACAGTTTATCCTCAATAAAGGGATTATCAAGGGCATCCGAATTTTGGAAAATAAGTCGCGTTCTCTCGAAACCCGCCATCAGATGCAACTGGAAAGCATCAAAACTCACAATCCTCTTTGTTAAAAAGTATGATGAGGGGATAACCTTTTTATCATTCAGAAATTCATCCAGGGTAATGCTTCCCATAACAAGTGGAATATCTTCATCAATGGCATACTTGCCAAACCGGAAGGAGAGTACAGCTCCAAAACTACCCATTATACCTGCCGTAAATCCTGGTTTAAATCCCGGAAACTCTATCGCCGGACCTGCATGAACCCATTTCTTAGACCATTTTTCGGTAAGCTCAATATTTTTGTTTGAAACTTTTCCGGCATCAATATCTTTCAGCAGCTCGGTTCTGATAATAAATTCCGCCGAAGTCAGCGCATCAATGTCCCTTAGAACATCCCATACAACAAAATATTCAGGTTTACCCCCCTGCACGTTGTCACCAATATCGCCTGATATGCTATTTATTTCTGTATTTAATCCACCGTTAATTGAGCATAATACTTTTACCCTGTATATTTGCCCTGGTTTCGAATCAATTATCCGGTATCCAATCTTTATAAAATCACCGCTTTGTTCCACCTTAATGCTGTCTACTTTCTGTGCTTGAATTATTGTTGCCAGGCCCAGCAGCAGGATCATTATAATTTGCTTTTTCATGTTGGGGTTAATAA